>JAIEQO010000771.1 GCA_019747655.1 Gemmataceae bacterium
CGGCCGCGGCCGCGGCCCGGGCGTGGGCCGGGGTCGAGGGGAACCCGGTCCCGGCGGCGGTGGCGGCCGGCACCCTGGTGCTGACCCTGGCCGCCCGGAAGCGGCGGGGGAAGCCGGCCGGCCTGGTGCTGACGCCGCCGGCGGCCGAGGCCGAGCCGGCGGTGGTCCGGCGGGCGAAGGCCCGGGCCACCCGGGCGCAACTGATCGCCGACCACATCGGGCTGGAGAACCGGAAGAAGAAGATGGGGGCCGAGGTCAACCAGGCGGAGAAGGACGCCTGCTACACCGAGCAGGCGGTGGCCGACGCCGAGCGGGTGCTGGCCGACAAGCGGAAGGCCCACCAGGCGGCGGCCGCCCGGCTGGCGGGCCTGGCCGCCGAGGGGCGGCAGCTCCGGGACGAGCTGGCCGCCATCGGGGCCGAACTGAAGAAGCTGGCCGACCAGATCTGACCCCGGCCGGCGGGCCGGTCGCGGCCCGCTCGGCTTCGTCCCGCGAAACCGGCCCGACCGGCTCGTACCGCCGGTCGGTCATGCCGCCCCTTCGGCCGGGGCGCCGGGCAGCGGCTCAACTTCCAGTTCGGTAATCAGCAGCAGGTCGAGGATGCTGAACGCATCGTTGGTCTGGTAGACGATGACCGTCCGCCCGCTCGGGGAGATGGAGATGTAGTCCCGGTGGGGAACCCGGAACGACCGGCCGCCGGCCGCGTGAAGGACGAACGGGCGGAACGGGTTCGCCTCCCGGGCCGTTCGGAGCTGATCGACGGTCATGGTCAAACCCCGCGGGCCGTGGGACGGTCGTGGGGTATTGTACCGTCGCCCCCGTCAGTCCTCTAGCAGCTTCTTGAACTCGATCCGGTAGCAGGTGGTGTTGGCGTTCCCGCAGAACAGGTCCGCCCCGCCCGGGCCGAAGGCGACCGCCTGGACCGGCGAGTCCAGCTCCCGGACCGCCACCACCCGCCCGCTCAACACGTCCCACACCCGGACCGTCCCGTCGTCCCCGCCCGACACCAGGTAGCTCCCCGACGGGTCGAACGCCACCCCGTTGATCCGGTCCTGGTGCCCGGCCAGCCGGAACACCTCCTCCCGGGCCCCCACGTCCCAGACGTACAGGTGGTCGTCCACCCCGGCCCCGGCCAGGTACTTCCCGGCCGGGTCGAACGCCACCGCGTTCACCCCGACCTCGGCCACCCATACCTTCGCCTTCGTCGGCACGTCCCACACGCACACCGCCCCGGTCCGCCCGCCGGTCGACAGGTAGTCGATCCCGCCGACCGCCACCCACGGCCGGGTCGGGTGGACCGCCAGCCCCTCCAGCGTGCAGCCGTCGGCCGCCTCGATCAGGATCAGCTCCGGCTCGGCCTTCGCGCAGTCCCACAGCCAGACGAGGCCGTCGGCCGGGCTGGTGTGGGCCAGCCGGGTCGAATCCGCCGAGAACGCCACCGCCCCGACCGGCGGCTTGGTCGCCTCCAGGTCGGCCCCGGGGGCGCCGGCCTTCGCGTCCCACAGGTGCGTGTAGTGGTCGGCCCCGCCGACCGCCAGCCACTTCCCGTCCGGGCTGGCCACCACCGCGTAGGCCGGGCACAGACCGGTCGGGGCGACCTCGTCGCCCGACCCGACATCCCACACCCGCAGCGACGGCCCGGCCGAGCTGGCCAGCCGCGGCTTGTCACCGGGGATGACCGCGATGGCGTGCCGGCCCCGGGGGTTCGGCCCGGCCACCAGCCGCCCCTCCCGCACGTCCCAGACGTGGACGACCCGGTCGGCCCCGGCCGTCGCCAGCTTGGCCCCGTCCGGGCTGAACGCCAGGCACCGGACCTCGTCCGTGTGCCCGTGCAGGACGTGGGCGACGGTCCCCTTCGACGGGTCCGACCACAGGTACACGTCGAAGTCCGAGTCGGCCGTCGCCAGCAGCTTCCCGTCCGGGCTCCAGGCCAGCGCCTGGACCTGGTCGGCGTGGCTGTTCAGGAGCATCACCGGGTCGGACTGGCCGGGCCGCCACACCCGGGCCGACGTGTCCCACCCGGCCGAGACCAGGAGCGACCCGTCCGGGCTCCAGCCGAGGGCCGGCACCCGGTCGGTGTGGCTCTTGAGGTCGTGGGCGAGCGTATGACTGTCGGCGTCCCAGACCCGGACGGCCCGGTCCTCGCCGGCGGTGGCCACGAACCCGCCGTCCGGGGAAAAGGCCACCGCCGACACCGGCCCGGGGTGGGCGGGGATTTCGCCGACCGGCTTGCCGGTGGCCGCGTCCCAGAACCGGACCCGGCCGTCGTCGTGGCCGCTGGCCACCGTCCGGCCGTCCGGCGAGAACCCCAGGGCCGTCACCCACGACCGGGCCGGGACCCGGTGGACGAGCTGCCCGGCGGCCGCGTCCCAGATCAGCAGGTCGTCGTTCCCGCTGGCCAGGACGGCCGCCCCGGGGCCGAAGCACCACAGGGTTTCGAGGTCGGACAGGAAGAACCGGGCGAGCTGCCGGCCGTCGGCCGACCAGTGCCGCAGGACCCCGGCCTCGTCGACCGACCGGACGGTCCCGTCGGCGGCGAACGCGACCGCGGCCACGTCGCCGTCGGTGTGGAACCGGGGCTCGCCGTACACCCGGGAGACGAGGGGGGGGGCGGCGGGGACGGGGGTGGGCATCGGTGGGGGGTCCTTCGGGCCGGTCGGCGGCGGGTTGGCCGGGAGGGCGAGGCTCCCGCCGAGCCGGGAGTCGCCGGACGAACCACCGGCTCGGCGGGAGCCTCGGCCTCCCGAACGGGGTTCGGGTGCCGGCGGAATCAGCGCTACCAGTTTAGAACACGTTTTTGGGGCTGTCCCGGGAGATTTCCGTCCCCGGACGGCGTTCGGCGGGTTTCCCTGACTTGGTGAAACTCGATCGAATCATTTACAATATGACATAAATTAGATTTATGGGATTACCCCCTCGGGCGGGTCGTTTCGGCGTTGCCGACCGCCGCAAACGAGGCGGGGCGGCGGTCGGCCTGGAACCGCCGCCCCGGTGTTGACCGATCGCTCGTCCGGACTCAGGCCGCGTTTCACGACGGCGTAGGGGCCGGTTTGGTGCCCGGGCTTCCGCGGGACTGGGCCCGGGCCCGGCTTATGCCGGGACTCCAACCCGACCCGCTATACGCCTCGGAAGTCCGCTCTAGGCCGCGGCCTTCCGCCCGAACCGCCGCCGGATGAAGCCCAGCCCGGCCAGCCCGGCCGCCCCCATCGCCATCAGCGACGGCTCGGGGACGGCGGCCGCTACCACACCGGGGACCTTGTCACTGCCACCGTCCTTGAACCCCTGGAAGCGGGCCAGGAGGTTCGCGGTTTTGGACCCGGACCCGTCATCCGGGGTGGTGGCAAAGGTGTTCGCGGTCAGTGTGTTCAGGCCGGTCCCGGTCAGGGCGATCGTGAACGTCTTGCTCACCCCCGGCGAGAAGCCCCCCGACTGGCCGTTGCCGCCGCCGTTGAACTTGCCGTCGGGTGAGATGAAGAAGTCGAAGTTGCCGAACGGGTTGGCGTCGATCGTGTTGTTCTTGTCGGTGGCCTTGACCTTCCCGTACAGCTTGTACGTGTCGGTGGTCGCCATCGTCGCGGTCGAGACCTTGTCGCCGGGGTTGTTGAAGACGAAGCCGACGAGGTAGCCCTCTTCGGCAACGGTGTTGGTGTTCTTGAGGGTGATCTTCAGGGCGGCCGCGGTAGCCGAGGTCCAGTCGTACTCGATCGTGCCGCTGAACTTACCCTGGGTCTTCGGGGAATTGTTCTGGCTCCCCGAGCTGACGATGTTCACCGTCGTCAGGCCGGCCGAGGCCGTGTTCGTCGTCCCCAGGACGACGGCGACTACCGCGGCGACAACCGCGGGGGGGGGGGCGAGTCTCATGGGCACTCGGTTCAGTGGCCGCGGCCGCGTGGGCGGGGACGGCCAATCCTGGGGGCGAGCGGGGCCGTTGGCCCCGCCGATGAAAAGCCACTAACGGATAAGGTAGCAAAAATACTTTGGCGTTGCAATCGATAGAAGCGGAAAATTCTTCCCGGCCTCGAAACCGGGGTGACGGCCCCGCACTGTCCCGCGGCAAAGAAAGCACGTTGTTACTTGACAAGCGTTCACTATAATGGTAGAGTTCGGTAGCTCGCCCGCCGGTCACGTCCCGTGATCCCGTCCGCCCCCACGTCCCGAGGTGCCCCATGCCACCCGACGAACCGCCGGAGACGGTCCGTACCCGCGACCGCCGGAACGCCATCCGCCGCCAGCGGCCGCCGTCCGACGACCTCCTGGCCCGGACCGCCGAGCTGCGGGCCGGGGGCCAGACCTGGCCGGCCGTCGCCGACCGCATCGGCAAGAGCGAGTCGGCCGCCCGCCGGTGGCCCCGCAAGTACCCCGACCGCTGGCTCGTCGCCATGCTCGCCGCCGAGCGGCGGCAGGCCCTCGACTCCGGGGCCGAGGCCGTCCTGGTCCTCCGCACCCTCCTCCGGTCGGCCGACCCGAAGCTCCAGCGGGACGCCGCCAAGCTCCTCCTCGGCTTCCGCGTCGACCTGGCCAAACTCGACGTGAAGGCCAAGTTCGCCCCCCAGCCCCCCGCCCTCACCCCCGAGGTGACCCAGGTGGTCGCCTTCCTAAAAGGACACTCCGATGAACAACTCGCCGAACTCGCCCGCGAATTCCTCCCCCCGGCCCTGCCCGCCCACCCTGGCCCGGCTGATCCGCCGGACGACCCAGGCCCGGGATGACCCGGACCTGTTCCTCCGCTACTGCTTCACCGACCCGGCCGGCCGGCGGCTCCGCCAGGCCCCCGTCCACACCGAGCTGCAAGCCTTCCTGTCGGCCCACCCGCGGGCCCTGGTCGAACTCCCGCGGGACCACGGCAAGACGTTCCAGGTGTGCGGCCGGGTGGTCTGGGAGCTGGGCCGCGACCCCGGGCTGCGGGTCAAGCTGGTCTGCGCCACCCAGGCGGTGGCCGACGAGCGGGGCCGGTTCATCCGCGACGCCATCGCCGACAACCCGCGGGTCCGGCAGGTCTTCCCGGGCCTCCGCCGGTCGACCCCGTGGGCCCAGCGGGGGTTCACCGTCCGCCGGGCGGCCGACGTCATCGGGCCGTCCGTTGCCGCATACGGCATCGGAGCTGGGGCGACCGGGACGCGGGCCGATCTCCTGGTGTGCGACGACGTTGTGGACGTTTCCGCGATCCACAGCAAGGCCGACCGTGACCGGGTGGCCGACGACTTCGACAACCACCTGGTCAACCTGTTGGAGCCCGAAGGCCGGCTGTGGTCGCTGTTTACGCCCTGGCACGCCGACGACCTGAACGCCCGGTTGAAAAAGAGGGGGGGAGGGTGGGCCCTGTTCCGCCGCCCGGTCGGGGACGACCTGGAGCCGGTCTGGCCGGCGAAGTGGCCGCGGCAGAAGCTGGCCGAGCGGCGGGCCGAGGTCGGGGCGGCGGCGTTCGCCCGGGGCTACCGGCTCCTGCCGGTGTCGGAGGAGGACACCCCGGTCCGCCGGGAGTGGGTCCGGTACTGGGCCGAGCCGGCCGAGTACGAGGCGGTGGTCCTGTCGGTCGACCCGGCGGTGTCGGCGAAGGCGTCCGCGGACGCCAGCGCCCTGGTGGTGCTGGGCCGGTCGGCCGGGCACATCGATGTCTTGGCGGCGTCGGCCCGGCGGGTGAAGGCCCCGGACCTGGTCGGGCTGATCGACGCGGCCGACCGGCGGTGGAACCCGGCGGTCATCCTGTTCGAGTCGAACGCCGCGTTCCTGGGGATCAAGGACCTGCTGGCCCGGCACGCCCGGTTCGGGGCGAAGGTGAAGGGGGTGTCGCAGGGGGCGTCGAAGGAGAGCCGGGTGGCGGCCTTCAGCGTGGCCGTGGAGAACGGGTGCTTCCGGCTCAAGGGGGACGGGGCGGGCGGGGTGGACGCGGGGCAGAAGGGGCTGTTCGACGAGATGGTGACGTTCCCGTTCGCCGAGCACGACGACCTGCTGGACGCGGCCGCGACCGGGGCGGCGTGGCTGCTCGACCGGCGGGAGCCGCGGGTGTGGGAGCTGAGCCTTTAGACGAACAGCTCGGCGACCGGGCAGGAGAAGCCCGGGACCACGTCTTCGCCGGAGAGGGTGCCGGTCTCGTCGATCTCGGCCAGCGTCCCGTCGGCCCGGCGGATCAGGACGGTCCTCGTCTTCGGGCTGATAACCCAGATCAGCCGGACCTTGGCGTCCTTGAAGTCGGCAATTTTGTCCGCGACCTCCTCGTAGCCGTCGTTCGGGGAGACCGCCTCGACGGCCAAGTCGGGCGGGATGTTGAAGTCGCCCTTCGGTACTCGGCCGCCGGGCAGACGGCCGGCGGCGACGAACGACAGGTCCGGCTTGCGGAGCTGGCGGGGCTTGGACGGGAAGCACCGGTACCCGGTCTGGCCGCCGAACACCAGCCCGCACCCGGTCCGCTCGCAGTGCGCGTCGAGGCGACTGGACAGCCGCACCGTGATCCGGTCCGCTTCGGCTCCCATCTTCTTCTCCACGGGTACGCCGTCGATCAGTTCGTAATGATCGCCGCCGTCCGGCAGCCCGTACAGGTCGTCCGGCTCCAGCAGTGCGGTCTGACCGTCCATCGCTCGCCCTCCGGTTCGCCCTCAGTTTACCCCATCAACCCTTCGCCCGCGAGGTGACTTGTGCTCGGCCCCATCACCATCCGCTACCCGTCCCGGCCGGCCCGCCGGAGCCTGCTGACCGGCCGCGTCGCCGCCCTGTTCGGGCTGTCGCCCGACGAACCGCCGCACGTCGTCGCCTCCGGCCTCACGCTCGACGTCCGGCCCGGCGACCTCGTCCTGCTGACCGGCCCGAGTGGGTCCGGCAAGTCGTCGGTACTCCGCGAGCTGGGCCGCCGGCTCGGTGCGGTCGACGCGAACGCCCTCGACCTGCCGGACGTGCCGCTGATCGACCTGTTGCCCGGGTCGCTCGACGCCCGGCTGGCGGCGTTAGCCGGGTGCGGGCTGTCCGAGGCCCGGCTGTTCGTCCGCACCCCGGCCGAGCTGTCCGACGGCCAGCGGTATCGGTTCCGGCTCGCTTACGCCTTGTCCGGCTTGCCCGGGTTCGTCCTGGCCGACGAGTTCACCGCCGCCCTCGATCGACCCCTGGCGAAGGTCGTGGCGTACAACCTGCGGAAGCTGGTGAGCCGCACCGGCGTGGGCGTCCTGGCCGCCACCACCCACGACGACATCGCCGCGGACCTGTCGCCGGACGTGTGGGTCCGGTGCCACGGGGACGGGCTCTACGCGGTCGAACGCCGGGGGTCGAAAAGACGCCCGCTGTCGTTCGCCGACGAGTTCTGGCTGTCCGACGGCACCGCGGCCGACTGGCCGTACTTCGCGCGGTGGCATTACCGGTCCCACCGGCTCGGGTTCGTCCGGCGGGTGACGCTGCTGTGGCGCGGCGACCAGCCCGCGGGGATTTGCGTGTTCGGGATGCCGGCGGCGTCGCTGGCCCCGCGGACCCGCTACTTCGGGCTGGCCAACCCCCGCGGCCGGGTCGAGCTGGCCGCCCTGAACGAGAAGCTCTGGTGCCTGCAACGGGTGGTCCTGCACCCGACCTACCGCGGGGCCGGGTTGGCGGCCGCGTTCGTCCGCCGGGCCTGCGAGCTGTGCCCCGTGGACTGGGTCGAAACCTTGACCGCGATGGGCCGTGCCAACCCGGTCTTCGAGCGGGCCGGGTTCGTCCGCGTCGGGCCGGTCGGGAAGCCCCGCCCCGACCACCACGGGGCCTACTCGCCCTCCCGCTCCGTCCCCGACACATCCCGCTTTGCCGAGCCGGTCTACTACGTCTTCGACAACCGGGACCGGGCCGCGTATGCTACCGGCACCCCCGCGAGGCCGGCCCCATGAAGACCCTCCGCGACGCGGCGTTCGTGGCGTTCATGATCTTCGGCATCCCGGCCTTGATCGCCCTGCCGTTCCTGCTCGCCGGGTTCATCGGGCTAAAGTGATTCGCGGCCGCCTACCAGTCGCCTGCGATAACCTCGCCACCGGACCGGGTGATGAGCGCCCAAAAGGTCGCCTCTGATACCGAAGCGGGAATGAAGCGGACGCTTCCGTCGAACAGTGCGACCAGTAAGACATCGGCGTAAGGCGATTGGAGCTGGTGCGGATCGAGCGGCTTGCCCAGGGGGGGCGGACGAGAAAGGTCGTACCGGGCACCGACGCCCGGGATACCGGTGGTTGGCCGGCTGTCACCGGCACCACGTCGTACCACGCCCGGTCCGCGAACGACCCCCGCCGCGGTCCGCCCAGTATCCGCAGGCCGAAGTCCGGCCCCGTGCCGCCGAACTCGTACAACCCGTAATCGGACGGGTCGTCGGGGCCGAGGGGACTGTCGGTCCGCCCCGGAAGAAAACAGTACCGTTCGGCAAATGCGATGGTGGTCGAACTGCCGTCGGGGAAAGACGCGACCAACTGGGGTCGGTCCTCGAACCCGGCCATGTTCACAGAGTAACTCGACACGAGCCGCTCGGCGTAGGCGCTGGTCGGGTCGAGCAGGGTGAAGGTCGGATCGGCCGGGCCGATCAGGATCGACCGCCACCGGCCCCCCGGCGGACCGGCGATCGGCTGGAGGTGGGCAAAAGCTGGCTCGTCGCCGATGTAACCCCGGATGACATCGAACCCCTCCGACCGGTCCGGTAGGAAGCTCCGCGGGTCGCCGACGCACCGCAACTCGCCGCCACGGTCGCTGGCGTAGTTATGTGTGGCCAGGATGAGCTGACGGAGTTGGTTGGCACTCCTGGACTTCAACGCTGCCAGCCGGACCTTCTGAACCGCAGGCAGCACAAGGCCGATCAGGACGGCGACGATCGCGACGACGACCAGGAGTTCGAGGAGTGTGAACGCCCGACGGGTTGTTCGGCCCATGCCTTGAGTCCTTTCAGCACGGGGCGAGGCCGGCGCGGCCGAACCGCGCCGGCCGAGTGGTAGGAGCGATCAGGGGGTAATCGACGTAATCGTCTGGGCGACCGCAGCCTGCTGGCCCTGGACGTACATCCGCGTGATCACAGTGTAGGCCGTACCGACAGCCGCGACGAACGGGCTCGTCGTGTACCGGCCGTTGGCGAAGTTCGGATCCGTCACGGACCCCTTGAACACGAGGTTGCCGTTCGCGGCGGTGGTGTAGAAGCTCGACTCGATCTTGGTGACGGTCTGCATCGCGTCCGGCGTGTACTTGCCTTTCACCGTCACCTCGGACTTGCCGGGCGGGGTCGTGCCCTGGACCATCGCGGTCGCGGCGCCGGTGATCGTGGCCGCGGATGCAGCCGACGCGGTTACACCAAGTAAAGCGGGGCGGCCAGCCAGACGGTTGCCTGCGTCCGTACTCGGAACATGGGGGTGCCTCAGTAGCGGTGATGGGGCGAGTGCGGAGGCGAAGGGGCGAATCGGGCAAGGCGAGTCGGGCAAGGGCGAGTGGAATAGTACAACTGCCGCGCGGTGCAGTCAATGGCGACACCCGGAGTCGACGCAGTTACCCCTGGGGCCAACCTTCGTCCGGTGATACCAGCACCCCGGCCCCGGGAATCCGCCCCCGGCCGGTTGCCGCCCCCGGCCCGGACCCTGTACCGTTTAGGTGTCCGACGACACCCCGCCGTCACTCGACCACCGGGAGGGACGCGCCGTGCCGGCCATCTTCTCCCGCACCCTCGACGGCCGCGTCCGGCAAGCCGCCGTCGGCGTCGCGGTCGGCCTCGGGCTCGTCGTCACCGGCTGGTACTACTACGCCCTGCCGAGCTACACCCGGGTCGGCTACCAGCCCGACCAGCCGGTCCCGTTCAGCCACCAGCAGCACGTCGGCCAGCTCGGGCTCGACTGCACCTACTGCCACACCCGCGTCTTCGACTCGCCGCACGCCAACGTGCCGACCTCGCAGACGTGCATGAACTGCCACAACCCGCGGAAGGCGAACGTGAAGGGGGCCAGCCCGCTGCTGGCCCCGGTCCGGGCGAGCTTCGACACCGGCCGGCCGGTCCCGTGGAACCGCGTCCACAAGCTCCCCGAGTACGCCTACTTCAACCACGCCGTCCATGTGAACAAGGGCGTCTCCTGCGTCTCCTGCCACGGCCAAGTCAACGAGATGCAGGTCGTCTGGCACGACCAGGCCCTGACGATGGGCTGGTGCCTGAACTGCCACCACCAGCCCGAGGA
>JAIEQO010000147.1 GCA_019747655.1 Gemmataceae bacterium
GCGGGGCGGCGAGGGGGAGCGAACCCCGCCGGGTCGTCGCGGAACGGCCGGTTCAACCGGCGGATGCGGGCGAGTGCAAGAGCGGACCGCAAGCCGGCGGACACGCGGGGGAGGCCGCGGGGGCCGGGGGCGGGAGCCGCGGACGGGCCGGCGGGAGAGGTGCCGGCCGCGGGCCGCGGGCCCGAGTGGGCGGTCCGGCCATATCGGGCCGGGCCGCGACGATCAATGCCGACAAGTTACCCGATGTTCGATCGCATTCCGAGCGGCAAATTGAAAAAAATTCCGATTCGGGTCAAGAGTCGGCCGGGTGAGGCCGACCGGCGAACCCGCGGCGACCGGGTAAATGGTGCCGGCGACCGACGGTACAATGCCGGAAACCCAGAACGGGGGGTCGGTGATGCGGGCAGCCGACGACCTACGGCCGCGGGCGCCGGTTGAGATCGCCAACCTCTACGACGTGGTACTCGGCGGTGGCGACTCGGCCGTTTGCCCCTCCCGGGGTGTCATGGTTCTCGACGCGATCATCGACCCCGAGGTCTTCTCCGTCACCCTTCCCCCGAGCCTCGTGCAGCAGCTTCGGTTGACGACCGCGACCGGCACCCCGGGCCGCCTCAGCCCGGTCCGCATTTGGATCGGGGGCCGGTCGTGCCCGGCCGACGTGTTCCCGGCGACCGGCGACGAGTGGGTGACGGTCGGCCGCCTCCCGCTCCTGGCCCTCGGGCTGATCGTCGGACCGGACGGCCACTTGATCGACGACCCTCACCCCGACCGGTGCGGCCCACCCCCGTACTGAACCCTGACCGCCCCCCGGACGGCGGGTACAATCCGCCCCATGAAGTACGCCATCGTCATCCCGGACGGGTGCGCCGACGACCCACTTCCCGCCCTCGGCGGGCTCACCCCGCTGCAAGCCGCCAAGCTCCCGAACATGGACCGGGTCGTCCGGCTCGGGGTCGTCGGCCGGGCCGACAACGTCCCGCCGTCGCTCACCCCCGCCTCGGACGTGGCCACCCTCTCCCTCTTCGGGTACGACCCGTTGGCGGTCTACACCGGCCGGGCCCCGCTCGAAACCGCCGCGATGGGCCTCCGCCTCGGCCCCAACGACTACGCCGTCCGCTGCAACCTCGTCTACGCCCCCGACGGGCACATGCGGGACTTCACCGCCGGGCACATCTCGTCCGACGACGGCGGCATCCTCATCAAGGCCCTGCAACACGAGCTGGGCGGCCAGGAGCTCGCCGGCGGCACCATCGAGTTCCACCCCGGCGTGCAGTACCGGAACATCCTGATCTGGCGGGGGAAGTCCGCGGCGTCGCCGCTCGAAGGGACGAAGTGCCAGCCGCCGCACGACATCCCGGACAAGCCGCTGGCCGACTACCTCCCCAAAGGCCCGGGGGCCCAACTTCTCATCGACCTGATGGAGGCGTCGAAGCCGATCCTGGCCGCCCACCCCGCCAACCAGAAGCGGGTCGCGGAGGGGAAGAAGCCGGCCACCCAGGTCTGGCTGTGGGGCCAGGGGAAGGCCCCGACGCTCTCGCCGTTCGCCGAGCAGTACGGCCCGCGGGGGGCGATCATCTCGGCCGTCGACCTCGTCCGCGGGGTCGGCGTGCTGCTCGGCTGGCACCGCATCGACGTGCCCGGGGCGACCGGCTACCTCGACACCGACTACGCCGCGAAGGGCCGGTACGGGGTGGAGGCCCTCGGGGCGTTCGACCTCGTCTGCGTCCACGTCGAGGCCCCGGACGAGGCGTCGCACGAGGGCCGGGCGGACGAGAAGGTGAAGGCCCTGGAGCGGATCGACGAGCACATCGTCGGGCCGCTGCTCGACGCCCTCCCCCGGTACGGCGACTGGCGCATCCTCATCTCGCCCGACCACCGGACCACCCTCTCGACCCGGGCCCACGCCTACGGGGCCGTCCCGTTCGCCGTCGCCGGGACCGGGATCGCCCCGGCCGGGCAGGCCGCCTACGACGAGCCGACCGCGGCCGCCTCGACCCTCGCGTTCGACCCCGGGCACACCCTGATGCGGTGGTTCCTCGGCCGCTGATCGACGCTCCGGCCGCCGGCCTTGACCCCCGGCCGCGGCGGGGGTTACAGTGCCGCCCGGCCCGCCCGGGAGCGGGGCCGCCGGGAGCGCCCATGCCGACCACCGACTACCGGGCCGAGGCCCGCTTCTTCGACCGGGTCGCGGCCGCCGCCGTGGTCGAGCCGATGTCCCACCGGGCCCTCGACCGGTACGCCCGGCCGGCCCGCCCGCACCTGTTCGGCAAGGAGTTCATGTTCTCCCTCCTCGGCGACGTGGCCGGCCGGAGGGTGCTCGAGGTCGGGTGCGGGGACGGGGTGGCGTCGGTCCAACTGGCCTACTGCGGGGCGGCCGTGACCGGCATCGACATCTCCCCCGCCTCGGTGGCCGTCGCCCGCCGGCGGGCGGCCGCCCAGGGGGTGACGGCCGAGTTCCGGGTGGCCGACGTGGCCGGGGCCGACGACCTCGGGGAGGCCCTGTACGACGTGGTCTGGTGCGACCTCGTCCTGCACCACCTGGTCAACGACCTGGACGCCGTCCTCGGGAAGCTGCGGCGGGCGCTCAAGCCGGGCGGGCTGTTCGTCGCCCGCGAGCCGGTCGCCTACGCCGGCTGGCTGAAGCGGGTCCGGGCGGCCGTCCCGGTCCGGGTGGACACGACGGACGACGAGCGGCCGTTCGGCCCGACCGAGTTCGCGGCCCTGGACCGGCACTTCCCGGGGGCCCGCCGGCGGTACTTCCGCATCCTCGCCCGGGTCGACCGGCTGACCCGGCGGCTCGGCCCGATCGCCCTGGCCGCCCGGGCCGACAACCTGCTGCTCCGGGTCCCCGGGGCCCGCGGGCTGGCCGGGAACGTGGTCGTCTGGGCCCGGGCGTAGGGTGTATACTGGGGGTTCGCGGGCCCGCGCCCGCCGTCCGCCCGGAGGCCCCCGATGACCCGCCTGACACTCCTGACCGCCGGCCTACTCCTGGCCGGCTTCACGTCGGCCGCGGCCGACGACAAGCCGAAGGCCGCCACCCTGCGGTGGTTCGGCCAGTCGTTCTTCCAGGTCGAGACCTCGACCGGCCAGCGGATCGTCTTCGACCCGCACGCCATCCCGGCGTTCGGCGGCCCCCGGGTGTCGGCCGACGTCACCCTGCTGAGCCACCTGCACGACGACCACGCCCAGCCGGAGGTCCTGGCCGAGAAGGGGCGGGTGTTCTTCGGCCTCGTCCCGTCGAAGGACGGCCGCCGGGCCGACTGGAACGCCGTCGACGAGAAGGTGCTGACCACCCGGGTGCGGACCCTGCCGACGTACCACGACGCCCTGGCCGGGATGCAGCGGGGCAAGAACAGCATCTGGGTGGTCGAGGCCGACGGGCTGGTCTTCTGCCACCTCGGCGACCTCGGCCACGAGCTGACCGACGCCCAGGTGAAGGCGATCGGCCCGGTCGACGTGCTGATGATCCCGGTCGGCGGGACGTACACGATCAACGGCGAGCAGGCCAAGAAGATCGTCGGCCAGATCAAGCCGAGGCGGTTCGTGGTCCCGATGCACTACGGGGTGCCGGGGTACGACGACCTGGTCGGCCCGGAAGAGTTCCTGGACGGCCAGAAGAACGTGAAGCGGATGCTCGAAACCAACGAGTTGGTCATCCCGCTCGGGGACAAGGCCCCGGACGCCGCGACGGTGGTGGTCCTCGGGTTCAAGAAGGAGGACCCGGTGCCAGCCAAGAAGTGACCTGTGACCCAGGCCTGTCGGCCTGGGCTCTGGTGTCGCGGGCCTTCGGCCCTCAAGGCCGGGGTCCGGAGGGCTGAAAGCCCGACACACCCGAGCCCAGGCCGACAGGCCTGGGTCCCATCACCGCTTCAGCTCCGGCCGGGCCAGCAGCCACGCCCGCCGCTTGGTCACGAACGTCTTGAACGACGCCGCCTGGTCGGTCCATCGGGCCCGGGCGGCAGCCGGGTCTTCGCCCCGGGCCTTCGCGTCCGCCGCCGCGTCGTCCGCCAGCCGGCCCACCAGCTCGTCGACGACCGGGTGGTACACCTTCTCGGTGAACGTCTCGGCCAAGAGCTTCCGCACCTTCTCCAGGTAGACCTTCTTGAAGTGGGGGTTGGCCAACAGCGGCGTCGAGAACACCCCGCCCGGCCGCCACCACCCGGGCCCGATCCCGCCCGGGTTCACCCCCTCGGCCCCGTAGAAGAGGGGCATGTCCACCAGCAGCCGGTCGCCGTCCATCCCGTCGCCCCACGTCTGGTCGTGGTCCCACGGGTAGAGCTGCCACCGGTCCCGCTTGGTGTCGTGGTAGATGTAGTGGTTGTTGAAGTACCCGTCCCAGTTTGATAGCAGGTCGCTGACGGCGAAGAAGGTGGCCATCTGGTCCACGTCGACGTGCTTCTGGATCACCTTCCACTGCTCGTCCGGCTTCCGCCGGGTCTTCGCCAGCCGGTCGATCATCTCCTTCAGGTCGTCGTGGGCGGGGCCGGTGCCGGACTTCCGCTCGTGCGTCCCCTCCAGCCCGCCGCCCCACCAGTTGACCTTGTACAGGTTGCCGCCCGGGTCCACCCCGTTCCGCCGGAGGAACGACTTGTTCGGCCGCTCCAGGAGCAGGTACGTCCCGGCCGGCCGGCCGTCGGCGGTCAGCCGGACGAACTCGGCCAGCGGGGCGGCGTTCCCGGCCCGGCGGTACAGGTCGTAGGACAGGGCCTCGGCCAACAGCCACCGGTCGCTCCCCTCGTACATCAGGGTCGCGGCGGTCATCCCGCGGCACGGCTTGTCCTTGTGGAAGTGGAGGATCGCCCCGTCCCCCGGCCGGCGGTTGCGGGGGGCGGCGTGGACGTAGTCGAACAGCTCGACCGCCCCGGTCTTCGGGTCGGCGTGGACGAACGCCGACGACCCGCGGGGCGGCCGGGGGGCGTCGCCCGGGGGCTGGCGGTCGGCCCGGCCGCGGATCAGCACCGCCCGGGCGAGGGGGGTCGGGCCGAACGGGTCGTGGACGTAGGCGGAGAGGGTCGGCCGGAGGTCGTGCTCGGCCGGGAAGAGCCGCTTGGTGCCGTCGGCCCCGATCGCCCGGACGCGGTAGCGGAGGAGCACCCCGGCCGGCTGCTCGGGGATGCTGGCGGCCCAAGCCCCGTCGGCCCCCTTCGCCATCGGCACCGACGCCTCCGCCCCGACCCGCTCCGGCGTCACCACCCGGTACAGCAGCGTGACCTCCCGGACCTCGCCGGACGCTTTGGCGGACACCGGGAACGGCCGGTCGGGCGGGACCGTTGCAGCCTGTGTGACGGCCGACACGACCGGCGGCGGGGCGGCCGCGTAGGCGGCGTTGGCCCGGCCGGGGGTGCCGGCCGGGCGGGGGGTGGTGGGGAGCGGCGTCCCGGCCCAGTTCTCGGGGCTGTCGCCGGGGGCGTCCGGGCAGATGCGTTCGAGGGAGGCCGAGTAGCCATCGGCGCTGACCGGCCACGGGGCGTCGTCCCCGTACCGGACCACGTCCACCACCGCGCCGCGGTCGTCGCGGAGTTCGAGCTTCTCGCCCCCCCGCTTGAGCGGCCGGCCGAGGGTGCCGGCGAGCTTGACCCCGTCGCCGTAGGCTTTGGCGAACTCGTCGGCGTCGAGGGCGAAGACCAGGAACCCCCTGGCCGGGATCGACGTGCCGGCCGGGACGGTGAGGACCTTCCCCTTGTCGAGGGTCCAGCCGCCGACGGCGACCGGCTGGTCGGTGGTGTTGTGCAGCTCGACCCACTGAACCCGGTCGAGGTCGTTGGGGGCGTGGTAGAAGACCTCGTTGACCACGACGGCCGGCGGCCCGGCCGCGGCGGGGGCCGCGGTCAGGAGGAGCGCGGCCCAGACGTTCGCCGGCATGCGTCAGCCCCCGGTCCGGGAAGGGACGTTTGCGTCCGTGACGGGAGCATATTACCAGAACCGGCGGCCGGCCGGGGCATGGAGCCGCCGACGCCGATGCGTCCGGCGGCCCGTCCGGCGGGTGTGGGCGACCGGCTGGCGTGGTATGATGACCCGGGCGGCCCGTCCGCCCACACCCGTGGAGGGCGGTCACCGTGCCCACGAACGACGAGCTGCTGGCCGAGATCCAGAAGACGCACCCGCCGATGACCGCGGCCCAGTACGCGGCCTGGCAGCGGGCCGAGGCCGAGATCGAGGAGAAGTACCCGGGCCAGTACGTCGCCTACCTGGAGACCCGGGACGGCGACAATTTCGTCCGCGAGGTGGTCGCCGCCTCGGCCGACTGGGACGAGTACCTGGCTCAGGTCCACCGCCTCCCGCCGGAGGTTCAGGAGCGGGTCGGGATCACCGAGCCTCGGGAGCCGGACGACGTGATCGACATCGGCGGGGCCGACCTCTGGCTGGACTGACGGAGGCCCGGCCGTGTGGTTCGTGCGCCCGATCGAACTGGCCCGGCTTCCCGCGGTCGGGCTGGATTACGTCTTCGTCCGGGTTCCACTGACGGTGTACGGGCGAGTTGGCCCTGCGTTCCGCCGGTTCCGGTTCGACACCGGCTGTAACGTCACGACCGTCAGCGAGGACGTGGCCGCCGGCCTCGGCCTGCCGCCGGGCGGGCGGACTGTCACCGTCGGCGGCTCAACCGGCCGGGCGACCGGCCGGCTCGTGCCGGTGCGGTTCCGGTTTCCGACGAGCCCGAGCGGCCCCGGGCTGGTGGTCGATTCGACGTGGGTCGTCACCTCCGGGCGGCGGAACGTGGCGTTGCTCGGGTTCCAGGAGGTCCACCGTCACTTCTGGGTCCGGACCGAGCAATTCGAGATGTGGTTCGTCCCGTGGCCGGCGGGGCGGTCGCCGGCCGCCGGGACCGGGCCACCCGTCCCCGGCCTCATTGGTTGCGACCCACCCTTCAGTTCAGCGGGCCCGGTCGGCGACGTACTCGGCGGGTTCACGCCCGAAACGGCCGCACCCGCAACACGTCCCGACCTGGCGCGAAAGGACCCAGACCGTACCGGTCGAAACCATCAGAGCCCCGGCCGTGGTCACGAGCAGGGCGACCGTCCACCCGTGAGGACCGAACCCCGTGCCATAAGACAGGCCTTTGCCCTCGACCATCCGCAGTTCGCCGTCCTCGACCCGAAGGGTGGCACCGTCCGTCACCCGTACCTCGGTGAAGTGGGCGGCCGTCGGGAACCGCTCGGTGTCGCGGCGGGTTTCCTCGTACAGGAGGCAGAGCCACGCGCCGCTCAGCCCGACGACCCCGAGGTTGAGGTACAGGATTGCCCGGCACAGCCGCATCGCGTTAACCCCCACGGTCCGCTCGGACGGCACCCGCACCGGCTCGCCCCACCCGCAGCATAACCGCCGGCCGGGCCTCTGCCCAGCCGCCCACACCCAGCGCCTTCCGGCCCCGCCTCAAATCTCATCCCGACGGCCGCACTTGTGTGGCCCCGGGCCGGATTCCACTCTAGGCTTCACCGCCCCTGCGCCGGAGCCCGACCCGTCATGCCGTTCACCGGTCGCATCTTCCTCGGCCGCTACGAGACCCGCCGGCTCCTCGGCGAGGGCGGCATGGGCCGCGTCTACCTCGCCCGCCAGACCGACACCGGCCGCGAGGTCGTGGTCAAGGTGATGCACGAGCACATCGCCGCCGACCCCAAGTTCCGCGACCGCTTCGAGCGGGAAACCGTCCTCATGGCCCGGTTCCGCCACCCCGGGGCCGTCGCCCTGTACGACGCCAGCCTGTCCGACCCGAACGGGCCGTGCATCGTCATGGAGTACATCAAGGGGGTCAACCTCGAAGCCCTCCTGGCCAAGAACGGGCGGATGGGCCCGGCCCGGGTCGGGCGGGTCGTCGGGGAACTGTGCGAGGTCCTCCAGGCCGCCCACGACGAGGGGATCATCCACCGTGACCTGAAGCCGGCCAACCTGATGGTCGTCGACCCGGACACCCCCCACGAGCGGGTCAAGGTGATGGACTTCGGGCTGGCCAAGCTGGTCGGGGCCGACCCGTCCGCCGTCCGCAAGAAGGTGACGGACACGGCCGTCGACTTCGCCGTCGGCACCCCCGGGTACATCTGCCCGGAGCAGGTCCGGGGCGAGGAGATGGACCCCCGCGGCGACCTGTACTCGGTCGGCGTGATGATGTACGAGCTGCTCACCGGCCGGGTCCCGTTCGAGGGGACATCCAGCATGGACGTGCTCCTGGCCCACGCCACCGAGCCGCCCCCGTCGTTCGCCGAGGTCGGGGCCGGCGGGCGGGTCCCGGCCGAGGTCGAGCGGCTGGTGATGGACTGCCTGGCGAAAGAACCGGCCGACCGGCCGCAGTCCGCCAGCGAGCTGGCCGAGCGGTTCGACACGGCGTTGGCCCGGGCCGAGGTCCGGGCCGAGCGGGCGGCCGACCGGGTGCCGTTCGCCGAGGAGCTGCCGGACACGCCCGGCCCGCGGGGGCTGTCGGCGGCCACCACCGCCGTCCTGCGGAGCCCGGTCCGGGAGACGACGGCCGGCCGGGAGGCCGACGCCCTGCCGTTCTTCCTGGCCGCCTGGATGCCGGAGGCGGTGGCCCTCATCAAGCTCCGGGCGTTCGTCCACGCGGCCGGCGGGGAGGTGGTGGAGAGCGTCCCCGGGTTGGTCCGGGTCCGGCTCGGCGGGCGGGGCAGCTCGGCCTCGTCGTCGTTCTCGTGGTTCGGGCTGCGGCGGGCGACCGGGCCGCTGGAGGTCGAGCTGCACCTGAAGCCGGCCGACCCGGCCCACCCCGGCCGGCTGTCGGTCCACGTGCTGTTCCGCCCGGCCCACCCGTCGCTCCTGTCCGACCAGGCCTGGAAGGACAAGTGTACCCAGGTGTTCATCGAGCTGCGGGCCTACCTGATGGGCCGGGCGGAGTAGGGATCGGGACCAGGAACAGCCGCACGATCGACGCGGACAGAAGGCACGATCAGAACAGAGAACCAGTTAATCGGATCGGACTTCATCGGCGTTGATCGTGCGGCTCGTCTGCCGGGCGGCTTACCACCCCTCGTCCTCGTCGGGCCGGTCATCGCCGTAATCGTTTTCCAGCTCGGCCAGGTCGTCCCGGCTCGCCCCGAGCGGGCCGACCCGGACCCCGTGCCGGCGGAGGACCCCGGTGCCGGCCGCGCACGCCCCGAGGACGGCCGCCAGCCCGATCACCGGGACGCCGGCCAGGGCACCCAATACCAACCCGGTTACGGCCCCGGACGCCCGCGCCCCGAGCAGCAGGGCGAACCCCACCCCGAGAAGCACCGTCGCGGCTAACACGGCCGCGATCAGGACCATCAGCCACCGCCAGGCCGTCGGGCCCCAGGTCCCGGCGGCCCGGACCAGCGCCGCCCCGACGACCAGCACCAGGACCTGCAACCCGACGGCGATCAGGGCGTGGCGCTGGTGGCGGGCGATCGCCCGGAGGGCCTCGGCGGTGTGGGTCGGCTCGGGGTGGTCCACGGCGGCGTCCTGGTGTCCGGGTTCAGCCTACAAACGGCTGCCGGGGCGGTTGATTCCACCGGGGCCACTCGCGTTGGCACGGCCGGCCGGGGCGTGTACAATCCGGCGGGTTCGGGTGCCGCCGGAGGTGGGCCATGATCGCCGGGCTGTTGGCCGCCGTATTGACGACCGCCCCGGCCGCGGATTTCGCACCGACCGAGGCCCGCAAGGACGCCCTCGCCCGGTACGGGGCCGGGCTCTGGCAGGCCCGCCGGGACCGGCTGCTGACGGCCGCCAAGTCGCTCGAGGCCGCGGCCAAAGACGACCCCGAGGCCACCGCCCCGAAGCGGGAGCTGGTCCGGGTGTACGCCCTCCTCGGCCGGGAGCCGGAGGCCATCAAGCTCGCCCGGGCGGTGCTGGAGGCCGACCCCGCCGACGCCGCAACGGCCCACACGCTCGCCACCCTCCTGGCCGACGCCGGGGAGATGAAGGAGGCCGTCGCCGCGGCCAAGCAGGCGGCCAAGCACCTCGACCCGGACGCCCAGCCCGACCGGGCCGTGGCCGTCCTCCGCGACCTCGCCGCGCTGCTCGACAAGGCCGGCGAGCCGGCCGCCGCCGCGGCCCCGCTGCGGACCGCCGCCGACCTCCTGACCACCCGCAAGAAGGCCGTCGCCCTGTCCGGCCGGCTGAGCGCCGCCGAGGCCGACGCCGAGGCCGCCGACACCCTCGAACGGCTCGGCAAGGTGCTGGTCAA
>JAIEQO010000930.1 GCA_019747655.1 Gemmataceae bacterium
GCTCGCCTTGGCCGCCGCGGCGGCCGCCCTCGCCGCCCTGCCGTCGCCCGCCGCCCCCCCGGCCGACGCCGACCTGCTCGGCCCGTTCCCCCACCCGAAGGGGTACGTCTGCCACCGGGCGGCCGGGCCGGTCGCCGTCGACGGCCGGCTCGACGACCCGGGCTGGGCGGCGGCCGGGTGGACCGACCCGTTCGAGGACATCGAGGGCGACAAGCGGCCCCGGCCGCAGCACCGGACCCGGGCGAAGATGGCGTGGGATGACGAGGCCCTGTACGTCGCCGCCGAGCTGGACGAGCCGCACGTCTGGGCGACCCTGACCGACCACGACGCGGTCGTCTTCCAGGACCCGGACTTCGAGGTCTTCCTCGACCCGGACGGCGACAACCACCTGTACGCCGAACTGGAGGTGAACGCCCGGAACACCACCTGGGACCTGCTGCTGACCAGGCCGTATAAGGACGGCGGCAAGGCGGTCAACGCCTGGGAGGTCACCGGCCTCAAGACGGCCGTGCGGGTGGACGGGACGCTCAACGACCCGGCCGACGCCGACCGCGGCTGGACGCTGGAGATCCGCTGGCCGTGGGCCGGGCTGAAGGAGTTGACCGGCGCGGCCGTCCCGCCGAAGGACGGCGACCGCTGGCGGGTCAACTTCTCCCGGGTCGAGTGGGACACCGAGGTGACGGACGGGAAGTACGCGAAGGTGACGGGGCGGCCGGAGCACAACTGGGTGTGGTCGCCGCAGGGGGTGGTGGACATGCACCGGCCGGAGCGGTGGGGCTACCTCCAGTTCAGCACCGGGAAGCCCGGGGCCGTCGCCTTCGCCCCGGACCCGGACTGGGCGGCCCGCGACCTCCTGCACCGGGCGTACTACGCCCAGCGGGCCCACCGGGCGAAGCACGGCAAGTACGCGGCCACCGCGGACGCGCTCGGCCTGAAGGCCGCCGGGGCCGACCGGCTGACCTTCGAGGCGACCCGGAACGGGTTCGAGGCGTCGCTCCCGGGCGTAAAGGGCCGGCGGTGGACGATCACCCAGGACGCCCGACTCGGGGCGGAGTGAGGTCTCGGCGGGGGCGGCCCGGTCCCGGCCACCGCCGCCGTGTCGCTCCCCGGCCGCGGCCGGACCAGCAGCCCCAGGTCGTCGCCCTTCGCCCCGCGGCCGACCACCCGCCGCACGCCCGGGCCGACATCCCCTGGGGCCGGGCCGACGGCTGATTCTTGCGACCTTGTACACCCCACGCCAAAACCAGAACAACTCGAAAAGAAGTAGAACCGTCAGGCCGACGGCGGGGGCCCGTCTGGTGGGAGGTGGAACACGTAGGTGCTGTACCGGTCGGGGGACCGGCCGGCGTCCTCCCACCCGTACCGGTACGCCCCGACGTGCCACAGCCGGATGGTGGTGTCGGCCATGACGCGAACGCCGGCCTGCCGGGCCCGCTCGCAGAAGGCGTAGTCCTCGCCCAGGTACCAGCCGCCGGCCCCGTCCTTGACGGCCAGCGGGGCGAAGTACGGGACCAGCGGCCTGGGGAACCGCTGGTTCAGGGTGGGGAGTCGCAGCGTCTCGCGGACGGCGTCGTAGACGGCCCGGCGGGTGTGGGCGAACCCGAACCCGCAGTACCGGACCTCGACCAGCCCGCCGCCGGCCCCGAAGGTGACGCTGGATGTGCCGGGGAGGAAGGCGCAGGCCATCTCCCGCGGCCCCTTCTTCGGGTACAGGCCGCAGGCGAAGGGGAGGTTGTGGGCCCGGAGCCGGTCGACGTCGGCCGGGTCGAAGACGATGTCACTGTCGATCCAGAACAGCTCGTCGAACCCGCCGGCCAGGGCGTCGGTGGCCATCTGGTTGCGGGCGGCGTCGACGGCCGAGTACCCGCGGACCCGGCGGACCGGGTAGCCCCGCCGCTCAATCTCCTGGAGGGCGGCCTCGCACCCCGGGTCGATGCACCCGCCGATGGGGACAAGGACGGCGCAGCGGGACGGCGGGGTCAAGGGTTTCCCTCCGGTGAGTACCCCCGGCCTACGGGACGTTACTTCTTCCCGGCCCGCACGAACTCCCCGGGTAGGTTGTAGATGCGCGGCTCGCCCTCCGAGTGGACATACCCGTCCGCATTCACCCCGTACATCCTCAAGATGACAGCCCCCTGACGGGGGACGAACTCCCCGGTCGGGGAAAGGTTTCCGGGCGTCAGGTGTTCGGAGCGGTACTCGTACACCGGCTCATTCTCGTCCTCCGGGCGGTTGATAATCGGCACCTTAACGACCCCCGCACCGGGGGTCCTGACCGTAACCTGGGACCGGCCGTCGTCCTTCGTAGGCGGAATGCCGCGGTCCTCGGCGAACGTACCGGAGTCCGCCAGCCGGCCGACCAACACCTGGTTGCCGCGGATGACAGCCACAAGGCGGTCGGGGAGGTGCCGGTACTCCCATGCGTCCGCAGCGGGGGCGACCGGGCGGGGCGAGTCGGCGACGACGGCGTACGGTTTCCGCTTGGCTCCCGGGGGCAGCTTGGCGAACGTCCCCGGGAGGTTGTAGACGCGGGGTTTGTCGGCCCCCGGCACGTAATCGTCGACCGAGATTACCTTCGCGCCGACCGTCGGCACGAACCGTCCCGGGTACTTGAGCCGACCCGGGACGAGTGAGCCGGACCGGAACTCGAAAACTTCCTCGGTCACGTCGGTGACGAAGTGGTCGGGCCCGGTCGTCGGGTCGTTGATCGCTACCGCCCGGGGGAACCCAGGGACGCGAGTGCCCGCCTTGGGATTGCGGAGGAAATCACCGGAAGCGGTCAGAGAGCCTTGGGCGACTCGGCCGTCCGGCAGGCGGTACGGGACCGAGCCGATGTCCCCTGGCCTGAACTCGACATCCGGCGGGGTACCGCCCGGCACCACCGAGGCGGTGAGCCGAGCAGCGACGGCGATGGCCACGAGACCAGAACCATACCTCATCATAGCCAGCGACCTCGGCCGGGTGGCTGCGGGGGCAGTCCTTCTGCCCCCGCAGAGGTGTAAGAAGGCGTACTACGCGACATCCATGGCGTCGTTGAAGTCCGGCGGTACAAGGATGGGGGCCGTGTGATCGACGACGAACGCGTTGGCCGTTACTTGGGCTCCGCCCGGCCCCGCCACCGGCGCGACCGTCACCGTCAGCGGGGTACCGACGGCCTGGACCGCCCCGGCGGCACCCGCCCGCTCGCCGCGGAAGAAGACGCTCCAGTCCAGGAAAGCGAGGGGATACACCACCGTCCCGGTCCCCCGATCAGGATACCGCCATAGCAAGGTCAAGCGGAAGTTATCGCGGATCGCCATCGAGGTCAAGAACGGGGCCAGCGCGTTGTTGTCTGGAAATCTCGACCGGTCGACCGCCCACCCGGGGCTGTCGAAGGTTTGCAGCGTCGTAATGTCGCTGGCTTGCGGCGCGATGGTCGCCGTGTAATCCGGCGGGGTACCGCCCGCCAGTCCGCGCCCGGCCCGGTCCAGGACGCGCGACAGCGCCGCGCCGGTGGTCGGATGTCGGAGGAGCGCGTTCGCGGTCCGTACGCCGTTCGCGTCGGCACCGGACGCGACCATGGCGCCGCCGGGGGCGACCGGGATCATCCGCGGCATCGCGGTGAACACGAACCCGTTGGTTCGGACCGGCGCGGCGGCGGCGGCCGCCGGGTCACCGTTCACGACAGCGTCCTTGGCGGCCGTGCCACCGACGACCGGGAAGCCCGCGTTCTGGACGTAGAACGGACCGGGCTTACCCAACCCCCCGCCACCCGGGCCTCCGGGAACATTCTTCGTGTACACGGTCGCGTCCGTGGTCATGCCGTTTTGGGTGTACCCCGGGTCGCTGGGAATCTTGGTGTCACTGTTCCCCACCGCCACCAACCCGACGGACACGCCGTTGTTCACCGTCGCCACACGGCCGGGGGTCAGTACGAACTTGGTGATCACCGGGGTGACGGTGACGGGCTGGGCCTGCCGGCCGAGCGGGACGGTCTCGCCGGCCTTGACCGTCCAGTCGAAGGTCGCGGATACGGTGACATCCGGGTTAATCGCCAGGCCGGCGGCGACGGTCGGCTCCAGCCCCTCTAGGTACATCGAGGTCGGAGCGTTCGGCAACGCCCCCTGGCTCAGGAACTGGCCCGACTTCCGCTGGTCCTTCCAAACGTTGACCCGGCCGCCGCCCGCCGCTCCGAACGCCTGCTTCACCTCGAGCTTGTAGCTCCCCGGGAGGGTGAGCCCGGCCGGAACCGAGGCGGCCGTCACCTTCACCTCCTGCAACTCCGGGTCGGCGAAGGTCGCCCCGACCCCGACCGCGAAGTCCCGCTTGGCCGGGATCTCGTTCGTCACCTTCGACCCGTTGTCGTTGTTCGCGTTCAGCGGCACGTACGGGCCGGCCGGCATGGCCAGGGTGATCGCCTGGTCAACCACCGTGACCCGCACCTGGTCCCGGAGGTTGCCGACCCCGGCCGGCTCCCCGTCCAGCCCGAACAGGATCGCCTGGTCGGCGATCGTGGTACTCGTCCGCACCCCCTCGACGTACAGGGTGAGCTGCTGGTCGGTGGTGGCGTTCGGATTCAGCCCGAGGGCGGCCAGGGTGTACTGGCCGGGGGCCAGGTAGCTCCCGGTCCCGCCGGCCGCGACCCGGCCGGGCTTCCGGTCGACGGTGTTCCCGGGCCGGGTCCAGATGCGGAGGTCGCCCGGGGCGGGGGTGTAGGTCTTGGTCGTCGGGTCGTAGGTCACGCCGGCCGGGTCGGACCCGTCGTAGCTGACGTACAGGAACGCCTGGCTGAGGTTGACCGACCCGGTCGGGACGGTCAGGACCATCTGGGCGAACTTCTCGTTCGTGTTGACGGCCGCCGACCCCTTGTCGAACGCCGGCATGTTGACCAGGGCCAGCCCGTAGCCGTCCGCGAAGTCCGGGATGAAGTCCCCGTCCTTGTCGTACTTGTTGACCGGGATCAGCTTCCCGGGGGTCTGTGGCCCCTCCCGGCTGTCCTCGATCGCGTCCTCGGCCGGGGTCAGGTCCGGGCGCCCAAACCCGTTATTGTTGTCCGAATCGATGTCCAGGTCCAGCGGCCCCCAACTCCCGCTGCCCGACCCGGAGCCGCCCCCGCCGGTCCCGGACCCGATCAGCCCGGCATCGATGGTGAAATCGGCCCCCCCGCCGGCCGGGACGGTGACCAGGTCGGTGTACCCGGCCCCGTTGATGTTGCTATCGCTGGCGTCATCGCCGTTGTACTGGGCGGTCGCCCGGTACCCGGCCGGGATGTCGACCTTGACGGTGTACCGGCTGCCGGGCGAGGTGGTGATCTGGAACTGGTAGGCCCCGGTCGAGTTGGTCGTCACGGCGGGCGCCACCTCGATGTCGTTCGAGTTCAGCAGGTGGACGACGACCCCGCTGATCCCGCCCTCGCCGCCGTCCTGGAGGCCGTTCCAGTTCGCGTCCTTCCACACCCGGTCGCCGAGCCGGAACGTCACGAAGGACCCGCTCCCCGAGCCGCTCGTCGTGCCCGAGCCGCTGCCACTGCCCGACCCGCTCCCACTGTAGAAGGCGGTGCCGACCCCCGTGCCGGTGCCGGTCGTGTCCGCCGTGTCAGTCGTGACCGCCGACCCCATCACCGGTTCGCCCGCGAAGGCCAGGGTGTCCCCGTCGGCCGACTTGGGTGAGACCGACGGGGCCGCGGTAACCGGGTCGCCGACGTAGACCGCGGTCGGGGTGGCCCCTGGGTCCCACAGGATGTCGGCCGCCAGCGGGCCGCCCGGCGGGGCCGACAAGTCGATCGCCACCGGGGCCGCGGTAGTCGCCTCGTCGGTGGTCGGGCCGCGGAACGGCTCGGCCGCCGGCGGCGGGGCGTCGGCCTCCGGGCCGGTGACGGCGATGACTGCCGGGGCCACTTCCGCCGCCGCGACCAGGGCCGGGGCGTCGGCCGGCGGCAGCAGACCGCCCAGCGGGTCGAGCGGGGAGGACAGGCTGTTCGGGGCGTTCAGGTCTTCGAGCCGCGTGACGCCCAGCCGGGCCCGCGGCCGGGCCAAAGCCTTCGTCTTGTCCGGGTTGCCGAATCGATGAGCGCGCACCGTCTCCGTCAGAATCCTTCGCGACGACATCGAGTAACGTCCTGGTGAGGGTCGGGGGCGACGGGGCGAGCGGCGTCAGGCACTTCGGCGGGCGGTACGGGCCGAAGGATTCATGCTGGCAACTTTTTCCGCGGCGCCAACCCGAGTCTGCCGATTTTTCCGGGTTCGGCCGGCGGGCGAAAATTCGTTTGACACGCCCAAACAGGATAGTAGAGTACAGATGTTCCAGTCCGTCCGCCGTGCCGTCGGCGGCAGGGTGGGCCGAGCGTGGCGAGATACGGGATCAATTCGCTCGGGCCGCAAGTCGCAGACGGGCAGCAGGTTGGGTCGCGGCGGCCGGCCGAGCGTGGCGGTGTCACCCCGCCGGAATCACGCGAAACCGCTACGAATCCCAGCGGTTCGTGAGTCGTACAAAAATAGAGTGGGGGAGGGGGCCGTCCCCGAGTACGCCCGGTGGGACTCGAACCCACAACCATCGGCTTAGAAGGCCGATGCTCTATCCAGTTGAGCTACGGGCGCGGCAGAGGGGAATTGTTCCAGCCGCCCGGGCCGGCCGCAAGGGCGGTCGCCCGTCAGCCCGCTGGTCTGACGAGGGCGGCCCGGCCGAGGACGGCGTACTCCGGGCCGTCCCGCCACAGCTCGCTGCTGTACACCAGCACCTCATTCACGACGCACCGGCCCCCGTCCCAGGCCAACAGCTTCGGCAGTTCCGGGGCCAGTGTCTGGCCGTCGGCCTCCCCCTTCACCCGGCCGAGGGTCAGGTGCGGGGTGTAGGCCCGCTCCTCCCGGGCGACCAGCTTCAGGTCCAGCAGCCGGGCCTCCAGGGCGGCGTGCAGCCGGCCGAGGGCGTCGGCCCCGTCGGTGACGCCGCCCCAGACGACCTTCGGCCGCCGCGGCGTCGGGAACGCCCCCACACCCGACACCCGCAGGGCGAAGGGAGGTTCGGTCGCGGCGGCCTCGACGACCGCCTTGCACACGGCCAGCACGTCCCGGTCGTCGAGGTCGCCGAGGAAGACGAGGGTGACGTGCATCCCGGCCGGGTCGGCCCACTTGACCCCGGCCCCGGTCTTGGCGAGCTGGCCCTGGAGGGCGACGGCCCGCTTGCGGACCTCGTCCCCCACGTCGACGCCGATGAACGTCCGCACCCGGCCCATCTTGCTCTTCGCTGTTGACTGTTGACTGATCACTGCTCACTGCTCACTCAACACCGACTCCCAGAACTCCTTCGCCCCGTGGTGGAGGCGGGCCCCGACCTGGGTGATGACCTTCAGGGCCAGGAAGTTGGCCGCCCGGGCGGCCTTCGCCGGCGGGACGCCGTGGGTGATGCCGTACAGGAAGGCCCCGGCGAACATGTCCCCGGCCCCGGTCAGGTCCTTCGGCTCGCACGGGTAGGCCGGGGCGTGGTGCTCGGCCCCGGCGTACCGGACGAACGCCCCGTTCGGGCCGTCGGTCACGACGCAGTTCGGCACCACCGCCTTGAGGGCGGCGAACGCCTCGGCCGCGGACGGGGCCTTGGTCACGGCCATCGCCTCGGCGGCGTTACAGAACAACAGGTCCGACTGGGCCAGGGCCGCCGCGAACGGCTCCCCGAACACCTCCGGGACGAAGGCGTCGGAACAGGTCAGGGCGACTTTCGTGCCGCCGGCCTTCGCCGCCCGCAGGGCCGCCGTGACCGCGTGCTGGCCGGTGTGCGGGTTGGCGAACAGGTAGCCCTCGACGAACAGCCACTCGCTGGCCGCGACCGTGTCGGCCGGGACGTGCCGGGCGGCCAGGTGGCTGCTGACGGCCAGGCACGTCCGCATCGTCCGCTCGGCGTCCGGGGTGATGATGCTGGCGCAGGTGCCGGTGGCCTCGCCGACCAGCGGCGGGTTGGCGAACTGGATGCCGAGCCGGCGGAACTCGTCGGCGTAGTGGAGCCCGTACCGGTCGTCGGCGACGCAGCCGATGAAGGCCCCCCGGCCGCCGAGCTGGCTGCACCCGATGACCGAGTTGGCCACGCTCCCGCCGCTCACGAGGCGGGGCTCGTGGTCGGCGAACGTGGCCAGCAGGGCCTTCTGGTCGGGGGCCTCGACCAGCCGCATCGTCCCCTTCTCGAACCCGAGCGGGGCGAACTCCTCGGCGGTCAGCTCGAGGAGAATGTCGACCAGGGCGTTCCCCAGCCCGCAGACGTCGAACTCACGGGGCATCGGCGGGGCTCCGGGGACAAAGGCGGTGGCCGCAGATGACGCAGATCGGCGGACGCAGAGGGACGCAGATCGGAAATCAAGATTGGTTCTGATCCGGCTTCGTCTGCGCCGAAGTCTGCGTCATCTGCGGGCCAATCTTCTCCTACACCGCCCCGTTCGGGCTGGGGACGGCGGCGGCCGGGGTGTCGGCCTCGGCGTCGGTGTCGCGGCCCGGCCGGGCGAGGGGCCGGCACTCGATGAGGGTGACGATCTCGCCCTCCTGGACGACCTTCCCGTCCTGGTTCAGGACGCCCCGGTACCAGGCCACCTCGCCCCGCCGGCCGCGGCCCCGGACGGTCTTCTCGACCACCCGGCAGACGGAGTGGACGGTGTCCCCGGCGAACACCGGGAGCTTGAAGTCCCAGTACCGGACCTTGAGCAGGGCCAGGGTGCGGACCGGGGGGCTCATCACCCCCAGCCCGCTGGCGATCGAGAACACCCCGAACCCGTGGGCGATCGGCCGGCGGAACGGGGTGGTCTTGGCGAACTCGTGGTCGATGTGGATCGGGTTGAAGTCGCCGCTGAACCCGGCGAAGTTGACGATGTCGGCCTCGGTCACGGTCCGCCCGCCGGAGGCCCACTCCTGCCCGAGTTCCAGGTCGTCGAAGTACAGGTGGGCGGACGAGAAGCTCATGACGGTCCCGAGGCGGCGGGCGGCGGGTCAGCCGACGGTATACGGACGGGGCCGGGTTTGGCGAGCGGCGGCGTGAGCTGGCGAGCCGGGAACGTGAGCGACCGGAGGCTGTTCCCGCTCATGCTCCCGACTCGCCCGATCCGGGGGTCTGATTCAGCAGCACCACCGGCTTGCGGTCCGGGGTGGACAGGTCGACGCCGACGAACACGGCCTCGGCGGTGGTCACGTCGATGGTCTCGGCCCCCCGCTCGGCCACCACGTCGACGTTGATGGTGATGGAGGTCCGGCCGATGCGGCCGACGGTGGTGTTGAAGCTGACCACGTCGCCGACCAGGACCGGCTGCTTGAACTCGACCCGGTTCAGGGCGACGGTGACGAACGACGCCCGGGGGTTGCCGCCGCGGAGGTGGACCTCCCGGCGGGCGGCGATGGCCCCGGCCATGTCGATGTTGCTCAGGATGACCCCGCCGAAGATGGTCCCGTGGGGGTTGGTGTCCGCGGGCATCATCACGACGCGGATGGCGACGTAGGGCTCAGACATGCGGGGCTTCCGGGGGTGGGGAGGCACCGGTTAGAATGCGGACCGCGGCGAGCCGGAACAGAGGGCGGCCGATGAACGAAGCGAAATGGCGGACGAGCGGAGATCCGCTGTCGATGCTGGCGTTCGCAGGTCGAACCGGCAGCGAGCGCAAATCGCGGCTATTCGCCGTGGGCTGTTGCCGCCGCATCTGGTCGCTGCTGTACGACAGTCGGAGCCGCACCGCGGTCGAGGTCGCCGAACGGTACGCCGACGGCGGCGCGACCCGGGAGGAACTCCACCGCTCCCGTATGGATGCGGATGCCGCGTCCGACGACGCCGGCGGCGACAACTACGAGGCGATCGATGCGGCCGCGGATGTGTCCACCGACATCCGGGGGTGTGTGATCGCGGCGGCTGATGCGGACTACCCGGCGCGGGCCGCCGAACTGCTCGCCCAAGCCAACCTGCTCCGCTGCATCTTCGGCAACCCGTTCCGGCCGGTGGCGGTCGAGCCGGACTGGCGGACGCCGGCCGTGGTTGAGCTGGCCCGGGGCATCTACGCCGACCGGGCCTGGGACCGGCTGCCGATCCTGGCCGACGCCCTCGACGACGCCGGGTGTACACACCCGGACGTGATCGGCCACCTCCGCGGCCCCGGCCCCCACGCCCGGGGGTGCTGGGTGGTCGACGGGGTGCTCGGGATGACGTGATTCTTGGCGAGCGGG
>JAIEQO010000391.1 GCA_019747655.1 Gemmataceae bacterium
CCCGGCCGGACCGCCCGCTGCGGCGGAGGAAGCCGGCAGCGGCGACCCCGCCGGCCGGCCGCCCGGCCTGGCAGGTCGCCCTGGTGCTCCTGCTGGCGGTCGCCGTCGGGCTGCTCGCCGCCCTGGTCATCAACCGGTAGCCGTCAGAGCATGCTGTATGGGTCGATGTCGACCTGGAACTCGACCCCGCCCGGCGGGCGGGCCACGGCCGCCACCTCCCGCAGCACCTCGTGCAGCCGGCCGCTGCTCTCCGACTGCACCTGGAAGTGGAACCGGTAGAAGTTGTTCAGCCGGAAGACCGGGCACTCGGCCGGGCCGAGCACCCGCACCGGCACCGGCTGGGCGAGCGGGGGGCGTAGCCCGCCTGTTCCGTCCGACACGGCGACCGGCGCCTGGGCCCGGGCCAGGGCCGCCGCCAGGGTGTCGGCGAAGGCGGCCGCCGCGTCCTGCTTCTCGCTCCGCACGATCAGCCGGGCCATCCGCTCGAACGGCGGGTAGCGGTGCTCCTTCCGGTGGGCCAGCTCCAGCCCGGCGAACGACACGAAGTCGTGCTGGGCCGCCAGCGTGACGCACGGGTGTTCGGGCGTGAACGTCTGCACCAGCACCTGCCCGCCCTTCTCCCCGCGGCCCGCCCGCCCGGCGACCTGGGCGAGCAACTGGAACGTCCGCTCAGCACTCCGGAAGTCGGGCAGGTGCAGGCCCACGTCGGCGTTCACCACCCCCACCAGGGTGACGTTCGGGAAGTCGAGCCCCTTGGCGATCATCTGGGTGCCGACGAGGACGTGGACGAGCCCGTCCCGGAAGGCGTCGAGCACCCGCCGGTGGCTGCCGGGCTTCGACATCGTGTCCGAGTCCATCCGCTGGCACACGTACCCCGGGAACTTCTCCTCGACCTCGGCCTGGAGCTTCTCGGTGCCGAGCCCCTGGTAGCGGATGGTCGGCTGCTGGCAGGCCGGGCACTTGCCGAACGGGGCGGTCTCCCAGCCGCAGTAGTGGCAGACCAGGGCGGCCTTCGTCCGGTGGAAGGTCAGGGCCAGGTCGCAGTTCTGGCACTGGGCGACGTGCCCGCAGGCCGGGCAGTGGACGTGGGTGCTGAACCCCCGGCGGTTGAGCAGGAGGATGACCTGGCCCTTGTCCTTGAGGGCCCGCTTCATCGCCCCTTCCAGGGTCGGGCTGATCGCCGAGGGTTTACCCGCCGTCTTCGGCTCGTGCCGTAGGTCGATCACCCGGACGGGCGGCATCGGCCGGCTCTCGACCCGCTCCGGTAGGCTGAGCAGGGTGTACGCCCCCTTCGCGGCGTTCGCCCAGCTTTCGAGGCTCGGGGTGGCCGACCCCATGACGATCGGGATGCCTTCGAGCCGGGCCCGCATGACGGCCACGTCCCGGGCGTGATAGCGGGGCGTGCTCTCCTGCTTGAAGCTGCTCTCGTGCTCCTCGTCGATGACGATCAGCCCGAGGTTGCGGGTCGGGGCGAACACGGCGCTCCGCGCCCCGACGACGACCTGGACCTTCCCGGCCGCCACCCGCCGCCAGTACCCGCCCCGCTCGGCGTCGGTCAGGTGGCTGTGCAGGACGGCCACGTTCCCGCACCGCCCCTCGAACCGGTGGATCGTCTGCGGGGTGAGGGAGATTTCGGGGACGAGGACGATGACCTCTTTGCCCTGGGCGACCACTTCCTCGATGGCCCGGAGGTAGATTTCCGTCTTCCCGCTGCCGGTGACGCCGTGCAGGAGGAATGGTTTGTACCCGCCGGCCAGCGCCGGCCGGAGCCGGTCCCAAGCCCGATCCTGGTCCGCGTTGAGCGTGATGTGTTCGGACGGATTCGCTGCCTCTCCTGACTCCTGATCTCTGACTCCTGACACCTGTGTCTCGACCCGCTCCGCGAACTTCCGCGCGAGGCCCTTCTTGACCAGCCCGGCGACGACGGCCGGGCCGCACCCGGCGAGCTTCGCCAACCGGCCCAGCTCCAGCGGCTCGCCGGCGTCCCGGAGCAGATCGAGGACGGCCTTCTGGCGGGGCGAGACGGTCGGCAGCGGGTCGGGCAGTTGGTCGTGCGGGACCGGCTCGACGAACACCGCCTTGCGGGTTCCGGCGTGCCCGCGGACCCCGGCCGGGACGACGGCGTGCAGGACCTGTCCCCACCCGCACAGGTAGTAGTCGGCCATCCACCGGGTCAGGGCCATCAGGTGGTCGTCGACGAGGGCGTCGTCGTCCGGGACGGCCGCCAGGTACTTCAGGTCGCCCCGGGCCGGGGCCTGGTCCGTCACCCGGACGCAGAACCCGGAGGTCGGCTTGCCGCCCCGGCCGAACGGGGCCTCGACCCGCTTGCCCACCCCGACCCGGCCGGCCAGCCCGTCCGGGACGGCGTAGGTGAACGGGTGGTCGAGCGGCCGGTCGAAGACCACGTCGGCGAAGAGGGTGGCGGGCCCCGGGCTCACGCCCGGGGAGGTCGTCGGCTCGTCGTCGGTCGGGAACAAGGACCCGGGGCCGGTCATGACGGATTCTACCGCCGGTGTCGCAGTGCTCATGCGTCCAATTTACCGAGCCCGCCCAACCGGCCGCCATCTCGGTAGGCCGGTGGTAGCACGTTCCCGCAGGGTGGGTCGAGTGGTCCGACTTTGAGGACCGCTCGACCCACCCTACCCGAGGTACTCCCCCCGGGGCGACTGCAAGTACCACCGCAGGTGGTCGCCGCGGGTGTACGGGTCGTCGGCGAACAGCCGCCGCTCGTCGTCGTGCAACTCGTTCTGCCGGCGGGCGAACTCGTCGAGCCGCTTGTGGGCCAGCGGCGTCCGGCCGGTCTCGGCGGCCCACCCCGCGGCCGCCTCGGTGTGTGAGTCGACGAACGCCAGCGGCTCGTCGGCGTCGGGGAAGATGCGGAGCCGGTACTCCGGCCCGGACCGCTTCTTCCGGTAGCCCTCGTCCCGGCCGCCGACGCTGGCGAACCGGCCGCCGTCCCGGTAGTGGGTCTCGGCCAGGGCAGCGGTGTTCGCCGGCCACGCCCGGACCCCGTCGGCCGGGTCCGGGGTGGTGGTCGTCAGGTGGACGAGGTTCAGGTACGTCACCCCGTCCGGAGCGAGGAACACCCGGATCGTGATCTCCCCGGTCGCCGGCGGGTCGGTCCGGAGGTCGCCGAGGTGGGCGTACCCGGCGGCCCGGAGGTCGGCCGCGTACTTCCGGGCCGCCGGGTGGTCGACCCGGGGGGCGGCCTCGGCCGGGGTCAGCGGGACCACCTTGACCGCCTCATCGTAAAGCCGGGCGTACCGGCCGCGGAGTTCGGCGTACCCGACGAACCAGAGTTGGGCCTCGGTCTTGAGGAACCACCACGTCAGCCAGAGGAGGATGAAGTCGAAGACGCCGACGGTGATGAGCAACAGCGGGAAGGTGACGGCGGTCCAATATGTGACGGCAACGGCGGCCGCGTAAAGGGCGACGAAGATCAGCCCCCGGGCGACCAGCCCGGCCGGCCTGGGCTTGCCGAGCGGGGCGTGGATGAGCCGGATGATGAGGCCGATCTGGCTGTCGGTGCCACGGGTCAGGAAGATGCGCCTGGCGAGGTCGGCGGGCACCGTGTCGGTGCCCCGGAACTCGTCGAACGCGGCCAGCCACTTCTCCTCCTCGGGCCACAGCCCGGCCCAGTGGACGGCGTCCAGCCGGGCCGACGCCCCGGCCCGCCACAGGGCCTTGAGGACGAGCCCGCCGCCGGCCAACTCGCCGACCATGACCAGCGAGTTGCCCACGTCCCGGCCGATCGCCGCGTCCCGGCTAACCGCCTCGACCCGGACCTCGGCCATCAGCCCGTCGAACGGCGGCCCGGCCAACAGCGGCAGCCCGAGCCCGGCGGCCGGGGACTCGTCGCCGCCGATGACGCCGGACCGGATGACGAGGGTGTCGGGGTCGGTCAGCTCGACCTCGGGCTCCGGCATGTCGGACGCGGCGACCCGGTGGGCGGCCTCCTTGACGAGGGCGTCTCCGTCCTTCCGGCCGAACCCGCGGAGGCGGATCTCGACGGCGTGGGACGGGCTGCGGCTGAACCCCCGCTTGGGGGCGGCGGCCTCGTACAGCCGGAGCCAGAACTCGGCGGCGGCGTCGAGGTCGGCGGCGGCCCACCGGCGGTCGGGGAACTGCTCGCGGAGGACGACGGGGAGCATGCGGCGGTCCGGGGCGAGGGCGGGTCGCCGCTATTGGACCGCCCCCGGGCCGGCTTGCCAAGCTGGAATGAGGTGGTTACCGCCGCTTCGGGCTGTTGAACGCAGCGAGCAGGGCGGCCAGTTCGTCGGCCGGGGGCGGGTCGGCCGGCTTGTCGGCCTCCGGCGGCGGGGCCGGGGCGTCGGCCGGCCGGCGGTCGAGCAGCCAGTCCACGAACTCCGGGCACGCCCACGCCGCACACCCCCGGGCCGTCCCCGCTGCCCGGACCGCGTTGTCGTTCGACACCACGACCACCGCCTTCGGGACCCGCTCGGCGTGGACCAGTTCGTCGATCCGCTCGTCGGCCGTTTGGCCGAACGCGAACTGCACCCGCACCCCGCGGTAGCCGTACTCGGCCGACGGGAACGGCCCCTGCCGGGCGTCGAACACCACCCGCAGGAGGTCCGCCCGGCCGCCGGCCGCGTCCGCCAGCCAGTCCAGGAGCCGGGTGCGGGCCTTCTCCAGGCCCTTCTTCGGCAGGCCCGGGCCGGTCAGCCCGACCGCGTACATCAGGTTGTAGCCGTCGATCAGGACGGTCATGGCCCACTCGACTCGGGCGGCGAAGCTCACAACCGTTGAATTGTAGCCGACGACCGGTCAGTGGTCGGTCTCGGGGCTGGACCGGTCGTCCTCGACCTCCCGGCCGGGCACCTTGTACTCCTCCCCGAGCCACCGGCCGAGGTCGACCAGCCGGCAGCGGCGGCAGCAGAACGGGAAGTCCGGGTAGTCGGCCCGGCCGCCCGGCATCGGCCGGTCGCAGATCGGGCACCGGGCCGCCTTCGACGTGCTCACTTGGCCTTCTTCCCCCCGCCCTTGCCGGATGACTTCCCACCCTCCGCCGGCGGGGGTGGCGGGGGCGGCGACGCCGGGGCCGCCTCACCACCCCCGGCCGCGGCCGGGGCGTCAGCCTTCGTCTCGGTGGCGGGGGCGTCGCCGTCGGCCTTCGGCTTGCTCTCGCCGGCCCGGCGGTAGTCGGTCTCGTAGAACCCGGAGCCCTTGAAGATGATCGCCCCGCCGCCGCCGAACTGCCGCTCCAGCTTGTTCTTCTTGCACTCGGGGCACTTGGTCAGCGGCGGCTCGGAGAAGGACTGCAGCTCCTCGAACCGGTGCCCGCAGGCCCGGCAGTGGTACGGATACGTCGGCATGGCTCGCCGGGGTCGTGGGGCGGGGTCTCCGCGGACAACCCTTAGAGTGTAGCGACCCGCCCCGGGGTTCCACCCCCACAGGCAGGAATGCTTGTGCCACCGGCCCTACTTCTTCAGCTCCTTCACCCGGATGTCCTTGTACCGGACGAACTGCTTGGTGAAGTCGCCCCCGCCGTGGACCTGGAGGGCGATCCGGCCGGCGTCCGGCAGCCGCTTCTCGGTGTCCGTGTAGTCCAGGAACTTGACCCCGTTGATCCACGTCTGGACGTGCGGCGGGTTCCCCTCGACCCGGGCCCGCAGCTCGTTCCACTCGCCGTGCTTCCAGAGCTTCGGCCAGTCCTCCGGGCTGACCGGGCACTTGAAGGCCGCGTCGTTGTTCAGCCGGATGTCCGTGACCTTGTCGCCGAAGGTGAAGTTCTGGACGTGCGGCTTGCCGCCGATGCCCTCGCCGTAGAGGCCCATCAGGTTGCCGCCGCTGTGGTAGTCGATCATCGCCTGGTAACACCGGCCGCGGTCGTCGCTGCGGAGGAACAGCCCGCTGTCCGGGCCGAAGTCGTTGTTCATCCGCAGGGCCACCTCGAAGTCGCCGTAGCTCTTGTCGGTCAGGACGATCCCGCCGTTGCCGGGCACGTCCTGGCTGCCGACAATCGCCCCGTCCTTGACCTCCCACTTGCCGCCGGAGGTGTTCTTGCTGGTGCCGCTGTGGCCGGTCTTGGCCGAGACCGACCAGCCCTTCAGCGTCTTGCCGTCGAAGATGGTGGTGAACCCGGCGTCGTCGAACGCCTCGGGCTTGGGCAGGTCGGCCCGGGCGGCGGCGAGCAGCCCGGCGACGGCCGTTGCGGGGATCAGGGCGTAACGCATGGGAGGGGCTCCGGGGGCGGGAACGGGGTCGTTATCCGCCTGGCCGATGGGGTTGTCCACCGGCCGGCCGGCGGCGACACTACCCGCATGAGCACGAAGGTAATCGTCGTCACCGGGGCGACCCGGGGCCTCGGCCGGGCGCTGGTCCGGCGGTTCGCGGCGGCCGGGCACACCGTCGCCGGCTGCGGCCGGAACGCCCAGCACGTCGCCGAGCTGGCCGCCGAATACCCGGCCCCGCACCGGTTCGCGGCCGTCGATGTCCGCGACGGGGTTGCCGTCGCGGCGTGGGCCGAGGCCGTCCTGGCGGCGGTCGGCCCGCCTGACCTCTTGGTCAACAACGCCGCCCTGATGACGGCCCCGGCCCCGCTGTGGGAAGTCCCCGCGGCCGAGTTCGACGCCGTCATCGACGTGAACGTCAAGGGCGTCGCCAACGTCCTCCGGGCGTTCCTCCCGGCGATGGTCGCCCGCAAGGCCGGGGTGGTGGTCAACCTGTCGAGCGGCTGGGGCCGCAGCACCTCGCCGGAGGTGGCCGCGTACTGCGCCAGCAAGTACGCGGTCGAGGGGCTGACCCTGGCCCTGGCCCAGGAGCTGCCCCGGGGGATGGCGGCCGTCCCGCTCAACCCCGGGGTGATCGACACCGACATGCTCCGGCAGGCCTGGGCCGACGGGGCGGCCGCGTGCCCGAAGGCCGACCGGTGGGCCGAGCGGGCGGCCCCGTTCCTGCTCGGGCTCGGGCCGAAGGACAACGGCCGGTCGCTCTCCGTGGGTTGAGGCCGCCGGACGTGTACCCCCTCCCCCCCCTCGTATTTTCGAGCCCGCCGAGGCCCGCCGGACGCTGGAAATCCCAGGGGTTCGGCGAAACGGCCTTGCGGAGGGGCCGCCATGCTCGCCCCGCCGGCCGGCCCCAAACCCCACCCCGGCAACCGGTTCGGCGCCGGCCCAATTGATCCCGTATACCGCCACGGTGCGCTTCCCGGGATCGTCGCCGCGTGCGGCCGGCCGGTCGTGTTCGTCTCACCTCGCATCGGACCACCCCCCGACGAACCTACCCTGATAGTATACTCTCGTTCAAAAAAAATCGAGGCCGGTAGGTAGTGAACAGGCCCGGCCCCGGCCGCCGGATAAAATCCCGGAAATCCGTGATGGGGTTCGGGCGCCGTTTCCGCCTTACTGGGGTGACGGCCCCCACCGGAGCGCCCCATGACCGAGATGTCCCCGGCCGAGGCGGTCTTCTTCGCCGCCCTGGAAAAAGACCCGGCCGACCGAAGTGCCTACCTGGACGCGGCCTGCGCCGGCAAACCCGACCTGCGGGCCCGGGTCGAGAAGCTGCTGGCCGCCCACCCGAAGGTCGGAGACTTCCTCGAACCCCCCTCCGGGGCGGGCGGGGGGCGTCAGCCCCCTGATACCATCGACCATCAGGGGGCTGACGCCCCCCGCTCGCCGGATCGACCGACCGGCACGTTCGCCCGCGCCCACCCCTCGTTGACCGCCGACGACCCCGGCCGGGACCAGCAGGCCGGCACCGTCATCGCCGGCAAGTACACCCTGGTCGAGCCGGTCGGGGAGGGCGGGATGGGGTCGGTCTGGCGGGCCCGCCAGACCGACCCGGTCAAGCGGTTCGTGGCGGTGAAGCTCATCAAGGTCGGGATGGACTCGCGGCAGGTGCTGGCCCGGTTCGAGGCCGAGCGGCAGGCCCTGGCCCTGATGGACCACCCTCACATCGCCAAGGTGCTCGACGGCGGGGTCCACGCCGGCCGGCCGTTCTTCGTCATGGAGTTGGTCAAGGGCGTCCCGATCACCACCTTCTGCGACGCCCACCGGCTGACGGTCCCCGACCGCCTCCGGCTCTTCCAGCAGGTCTGCTCGGCGGTGCAGCACGCCCACCAGAAGGGGGTCATCCACCGGGACCTGAAGCCCGGCAACGTGCTGGTCGAGTCGCACGACGGGAAGCCGGTCCCGAAGGTCATCGACTTCGGGCTGGCCAAGGCGGCCGGCGGCCTGCGGCTGACCGACGCCACCCTGTTCACCGGGTTCGGGGCGGTGCTGGGCACGCCGCAGTACATGGCCCCGGAGCAGGCCACCTTCAACGCGGTCGACGTCGATACCCGGGCCGACGTCTACGCCCTCGGGGTCATCCTGTACGAGCTGCTGGCCGGGTCGCCGCCACTGGGGCGGGAGACGCTGAAGAAGGCGGCCCTGGAGGAGATGCTGCGTGCGATCCGGGAGGACGACCCGCCCCCGCCGTCGAGCCGGATCGGCGGGTCGGCCGAGCGGCCGAGCCTGGCGGCGGCCCGGCAGACCGAGCCGGACAAGCTGGGCCGGTTCGTGCGGGGGGAGTTGGACTGGATCGTGATGAAGGCGCTGGCGAAGGACCGGGACCGGCGGTACGACACGGCGACGGCGTTCGGTGCGGACGTGGGGCGGTTCTTGAACCACGAGCCGGTGGCGGCCGGCCCGCCGGGGGCGGGTTATCGGCTGCGGAAGTTCGTGTCGCGGAACCGCGGACCGGTGGCGGCGGCGGCGGCGGTCCTCCTCGCGCTGACGGTCGGGATCGCCGGCACGACGACGGGCCTGGTCCGCGCCGAGCGGGCCCGTTCGGTCGCCGAGACGGCCGAGCAGAACGAGCGCGAGGAGCGGCAGAAGGCCGACGCCGCCCGGAAGGAGGCCGACGAGCATCGGAAGGTGGCGGAGCGGCAGGCGATTAGCGCGAGGATCGACATCGATCGATCCGGCTGGACCGGGGCGAACAATCGGGGTTGGTCCCGCTGGCAGGAGGCCGAGGAATTCCGCGCCCACTGGGACGAAGTTGAGGGTGTCCACACTCCACCGTACAAGGTCTTCATCGATCAACACACCGGCAGCGGCCGGGGACTGGCTATTCTTCGTCTCGCGGCGACCCACCGGACGATACCGGACCACGCACGCGACCTCCGCGAGTACGCGGCGATGGCGGTGCTGGCGTGGGGGCAACAGTTCGCCCCGCTCGTCCCCGAACTGACCCACGACGGGCGTGAGGTGACCAACCTCCGCGTCGGACCCGACGGGCGGACGGTCCTGACGGGTGATGCTGATGGCAGCGTTCGACTTTGGGACGCGCCGACCGGTCGACTTCATGCCGCCTTGCGGCGGTCCGGTGAGCGGGTGATGTATGCCGGATTCAGCAGGGACGGCCGAACGGTCGTGACGGACGACGAGGCCGGCGTGGTCCGGTTGTGGGATGCATCGACCGGGGCCCACCGGGCGGAGCTGCCCGCCCGGCCGGACCGCGTAATCCGGAGCGGGCGGGTGCGAAAGCTCTGGAGTGGGTCTTCGGTTAAGTGCGACGGGGATCGAGTTCTGACCTACCGAGAGTGGTGGGCCGGCCCATTCGAGTTGTGGGACGCCAAGACCGGCCACTTGGTAGCTCGGCTCGATCTGTCCGGGTTTCGGCCCCGAGGAGGCGTCGAGTTCGTCGCCGGCGGACGGTGGATCGTAGCGTCAGTATTCGAGGTCCGGCGCCAATCGGATGCCACAGACCCGGTCGTACAGAACAACGCTGGAACAGCACAACGGCCGCAGCCCGAGCGGGTCGAAGTGTTTTCAGCCGCTGACGGCCGTTGGTTGGCCCGGCTAAACGGAGCAGGGTACATTGCAGCAGTCAGCCCGACGGGAAGCCGGCTCGTGACCGTGGGCCTGCGGGATGACGGGCAAACGCCGCGGGTCTGGGACCCTGTCACATGGCAGCCGGACCCCACCGCGCCGTCAATACGCGGTCGCTCGCCAATCAACTACTTATCCGACGACCTGTTCATGTACGGTACGGACGACCCGATCCCGAACCTCCCAAGCGAGACCAAGAGCGGGCTGTACCAGCACGGCCGACCGGGTCCGCATGCCCTGGTCGACTACGCTCCGGCCGTCTCGATCACTAGTCCTACAGCCGTAGTTGCTACATTGTCCTCGCCAAGGAGTAGGGGCGGGGGCGGGCCGTGCCAGGACGGCC
>JAIEQO010000252.1 GCA_019747655.1 Gemmataceae bacterium
GGCCGCCGGCGCCGCCCGCCGGCGGCGGGCCCGGGCCGGCTAGCCGGCCTACTTCTTCACGTTCTCCGGCGGCTTGGGGCTGAGGATCAGCCGCCGGACCGCGAGCCGCCCGGCCGGGATGATGATCAGGATCGAGACGGCGATGATGAGGGTGAGGAACGCCCCCGGCTTGACGTAGTACGTCTTCCCGCCGGTCAGCGGGTTCTTCTCCTCGGCCTCCAGGAACGACAGCCAGTCGGCCATGTTCAGGTAGCAGAACACGTTCAGGGCGATCAGCCCGACCACGACCACCAGGGCGATCACCCCCGGGGCCAGGTGGCCGACCCAGTCGCCGGCGTCGGACGCCACCACCCGCTTGCTGTCGGCCCGCACCCGGGTCCGGTTGTTGAACCCGCAGTTCAGGCAGACCTCGGCGTCCGGCGGGTCCAGCTCCTGGGCGCAGTCCGGGCACCGGGGGATGTCGTCCTCGTGCCGGACGGTGATCGGCTTGGCCGGGCCGTCGTCCTCGTCGTCCAGGAACGGCTTCTTGGGGGCCGGGGGCGGGGGGGCCGGCTTGGCCGCCGGGCCGGGCTTGGCCGCCCCCTTCGGGGCCGGCTTGGCGGCCGCGGCCGGCTTCGGGGCGGGCTTGGCCGCCGGCTTGGGGGCCCGGACGGCGAACACCTCGTCGCACCCCTTGCACTTGACCCGCTTCCCGTCCAGCTCGGCCGGGACCTTCAGGGCCTTCCCGCAGTTCGGGCACGCGACGTCCAGGGTGGCCGGCATGGGGTGGTTCTCGCCGCGGGCGAATTCGCCCGGCCGCGGGCATAAAGCGGCCGGGCCGGGGTCGGTACGGTAGACTTTATGGTACGCCCGCGCCCCGGTGCAAGCAGGGAAACCCTTCGTGCCGCACGCCGCCTTAGCCCCGAAGCCCGCCCAACCCGCCCCGGCCCCCGGCCCCTCGCCGGCCCCGCCCCGGCCGCCGGCCCCGGCCGTCCCGGGGTCCCCCCGGGTGCTGGTGTCGATCGCCACCTACAACGAGGCCGGCAACCTGGCCGCCCTGGTGGCCGAAATCCACAAGGTCCTGCCGGCCGCCGACGTGCTGGTGATCGACGACAACTCCCCGGACGGGACCGGGCGGATCGCCGACGAGCTGGCCGCCGCCGACCGCCGGGTGAGGGTCCTCCACCGGCCGGGCAAGCTCGGGCTCGGCACGGCCACCCTGGCGGCCATGCGGCACGCCGCCGAGCACGGGTACGACTACCTGCAGAACATGGACGCCGACTTCAGCCACCCGCCCCGCTACCTGCCGGCGATCCAGGCCGGGATGGACCGGCACGACGTGATGATCGGGTCGCGGTACGTCCCCGGGGGGGCGACCGAGAACTGGCCGGCGGCCCGCAAGGCGATCAGCAAGGGGGTCAACGGCCTGGTCCGGTTCCGGTTCCGGATGCCGGTGAAGGACGCCAGCGGGGCGTTCCGGTGCTACCGGGTGGACACCCTGCGGGCGGCCGACCTGGGGGCGGTCCGGTCCCGCGGGTACTCGTTCCAGCAGGAGGTGCTCCTGCGGTGCCACCAGGCCGGGGCCCGGCTGGGCGAGGTGCCGATCGTGTTCGAGAACCGGCGGGCCGGGGCGAGCAAGGTGAACAAGCGGGAGGCCGCCCGGTCGATCGGGATGATCGTCTACCTGGGGCTGCGGAACTTCTTCGGCCGGGACCGCCGCCGGGGGTAGGCCGGGGTCGGATCGGACCCACCCCCTCCCCCCCTCTGGTTTTCGCGGCGGAGGGGTCGGCCGCGGAAACCCTACGATTTCCAGGCGTTGCCCGCGATTGGCCGGCCGCCGGGGCTCGACCACCCGGCAACGGAGGGCCGTCCGGACGGCCCGAACTGCTGTCCCCGTCGGGGTTTCGGCGATCACCCCTCCGTTGCCGTACCCGGTCACGGTCGGCCCGCCCCGCGGCGTCGGCGTTTGGTCGGCTCGTCGGTCGGTGCGATTCATGGTCCGTCCCCCCGCGGGCGGGAAAACTAAACACATGAACAGTAACAAATCAGGTCTCCGAGGTCAACCCCGGTCGCTTGCGTCCGCCGAAGACTTGTCCGCCCCCGGCCACCTCATCGGCCGGTGAGTCGCGGCCCGTTCCGGGCCGGCGGTCCTTGACGCCGCCCGCCCGGCGTGCGAAAGTATTCTCCACATCCGACTGACGAGGTCTACGACATCCGGCCATGCCGAACCCGGCCGCCCGGCCGCCCGGGTCGGGGGTCACTGGGCCTGCCGCCGCCAGCGGACGGCCGCCAGACCGGCCGCCCCGACCGCCGCCAGCGCCAGCGACGCCGGCTCCGGCACCGCCGCCGCGGGGACGGTCTGCGGGTTCGAGAACGCGTAGAAGTTGCCGTTGAGGGTGTTGGAACCGTCACTGAAGTTCAGCCAGGCGTCGTTGGTGACACCCGAGAAGCCGAACGTCGAGTCGCTGTCCCCGAGAGCCTCCGCCGCGGTGCCGTCGGCGTTGCTGCCGGTCCAGACGAGTACGTCGCCGATCGGGGCCCCGGTCTCGGTCACGTTCACGGGGGCGGCGATCGTCCCGTCGAACAGGTCGGCGGCGCTCGTCGCCACCCGGGTGCCGTTCACCAGGTAGATGCCGGAGGTGGTGGTCAGCCGGCCGGCGGCGGTCGTCCCGTCGGCGGTGCTGGCCAGCGCGCTCCAGGTGACGGGGCTGCCGTTGTAGGTGTCGATCCCGGCGGCGGCGGCGGCCGACGAGACGAAGCCGTCGTAGGTGCCGATGCTGCCCGAGGTGGCTTCGGTAAACCCGCTGGTGACGAACACGACGGTGAAGGTGTCGCCGGGGCTGAGCCCGGCCGGGGTGATGAGCCCGGCGTCGGCGGCCGGGGCGGCGAGGCCGATCACGACGGCGACCGCGGCGGCGGCCGGCTTGAAACGGAACGTCATCGGGCAACTCCAAGGGCGTGGGCGTGGGCGTGGGCGGCCGACGGGCGGGGCGTGTTAGCGGTCGGGACTACCGCGCCGACCGTACTAATAACGCGAACTGACGCGATCAACAAGGGTACCGGTAACGGAATCGATAACTGCCGGTCGTTTTCCTGTCTGCATATAATCAACGCAACTCGGTATCACCCGGCGTAGCAAACCGGTCGCGACCGACCTCATGGTTTTTACATTAGTATACTAGTACTAATTGGAGGCGGTTCGGTCCCGTCGGGTCAAGTGCTGCAACGGGGCTGAGCCGATGACGGGGCAACGCTTAACGGCGACGATTCCGACGAGCATGGCGGCCCGCTACGCGAACACGACCGCCAGACGCGGCCGAACCGATTATCCCGTTATGGGTTACGTCCGGTCCCCCGGCGACGTGAACGAACAGGGGGGAGGGGGGTTGCCGCCGGTTCGCTGGCAATTGGCGTATCGGCTACACCGTGTGTAGCCGATTCCCACCGCACCGGGCCGGTACGCACCGCCTTTCCCCGGGCCGGGCACGGTGTTAGCATAGCCGCCGTTGGCCCGAACCCCGTCCGGCCGGCGTACCGACCCTCCCGCTCCCCCGACGAGGCCCCGGCGATGCGCTCCGTCCTAGCCCTCATCCTCGGCGGCGGCCGCGGCTCCCGCCTGTTCCCGCTGACCGCCGGCCGGTCCAAGCCGGCGGTTCCCGTGGCCGGCAAGTACCGGCTCATCGACATCCCGATCAGCAACTGCATCAACAGCGACCTGAAGAAGATTTACGTCCTCACCCAGTTCCTCTCGGCCAGCCTCCACCGGCACATCGCCAACGCCTACAAGTTCGACATGTTCAGCCGCGGGTTCGTCGAGGTGCTGGCCGCCCAGCAGACGAACGAGAGCGCCGACTGGTACCAGGGGACGGCCGACGCGGTCCGCCAGAACATCGCGTACATCGAGCGGGAGAACCCGGCCGAGGTGCTGATCCTCTCCGGCGACCAGCTCTACCGGATGGACTACCGGGACCTGATCGCCACCCACCACCAGGCCGACGCCGACGTGACGATCGCGGCCATCCCGGTGAAGGAGAGCGACACCCCCGGGTTCGGGCTGATGAGCATCGACGACACCGGCCGGGTGACCGGGTTCGTGGAGAAGCCGAAGACCCGGGAGGAGCGGGAGCCGTTCCACGTGTCGGCCGGGTGGATCGAGGGCAAGGGCATCCCGGCCGGCGGGCGGAACTACCTGGCCAACATGGGGATTTACCTGTTCAAGACGGAGGTGCTCCTGGAGCTGCTGACGGCCAAGCCCATGGCCACCGACTTCGGCAAGGAGGTGTTCCCGCGGAACTACAAGACGAAGCGGGTGCAGGCGCACCTGTTCGACGGGTACTGGGAGGACCTGGGGACGATCCGGAGCTACCACGAGTCGAGCCTGGCGCTGGCGGGGGAGAACCCGCCGTTCGACTTCTTCGCCCCCCAGGGGGTGATCTACACCCGGATGCGGAACCTGCCGGCCAGCCGGATGAACGGGGCGACGCTGGAGCACAGCCTGGTCGCCGACGGGTGCGTGGTCGGGCCGCGGACGATGCTGGCGAACAGCCTGTTGGGGGTCCGCAGCCGGGTCGGGGCGGGGTGCGTGATCCGGGACACGGTGATCGTCGGGTCGGACACGTTCGAGTCGGACGCGGACCGGGCGGAGAACGCCCGCCGGGGCCGGCCGGACCTGAACGTCGGGGAGGGGGCGGTGATCGAGCGGGCGATCATCGACAAGGACTGCCGGATCGGGCGGGGGGTGAAGCTAGTGAACGAGGCGAGGAAGCAGGACGCGGACGGCCCGCGGGGGATGTACTTCATCCGGGACGGGATCGTCTGCGTCCCCCGCGGCCAGGTCATCCCGGACGGGACGGTGGTATAATCACCGGCGGCCCGGAGCCCACGGAGCCCGCGGATGGCGACGATCCCGCCCATCGTCCGGCAGATGCTCGTGTGCGAAGACGTCCGGGTCGGCGGCAACGGCCGGCCGGGGGTTGACGTCTTGGGGTTGGCCCACGTCATCGGGCCGAGGCCGGGCGAGTCCTTTCCGCTGCCGTACCCGGGGCTCTGCGTGTACCTGCGGCTGAGCGGGGGCGTCGGGACCGGCCGGGCGTTCCTCCGACTGGTCGAGGCCGACACGGACGACGAGGTCATCCGGACGCCCGAGTTCGAGGTCGCCCATCCTCCCGACCGACACCGCGCCGCCGGTGTCATCGTCCGGCCGGTCGGCTGCGTTTTCCCGCGGCCGGGGTTATACTGGGTGGAGTTCTACCACGACGGACTCCTGCTCCGGCAGGAACCTCTAACCGTGAGGCCGACATGACCGACGAGACGATCCCGGCCCCACCGCCCGACGACGGCCGGCGGCGCTGGGTCGATAAGGACGGCAGGGTCCACGGCGTCATCTTCACGGACGTCGTCGACTTGCTCATCGAGGTCAACGGCGACAAGGTGACGTACTACCCGCACAAGCCGGGCGAGCCGCCGCAGGCCGACCAACCCGCAGCCTGACCCACCCGGCCACGGACGGCCGCCATGACCCAGACCGTCACCCTCCCGGGCTACTTCGGCCCGCTCGACCTGCTGCTCTACCTCGTCAAGCGGCACGAGGTCGATGTCCTCGACATCCCCCTGGCGGCCGTCGCCGACCAGTTCCGCGAGACCGTCGAAGTCGTCAAGGAGCTGGACCTGGAGGCGGCCGGCGACTTCCTGGTGGTCGCCGCCACCCTGATGGAGATCAAGAGCCGGGCCCTGCTGCCGGCCGACGACCGGGCCGCCGACGCGGACGACAAGCCCGACCCCCGCCGGGACCTCGTCAAGCAGCTCCTGCAATACCGCAAGTTCAAGGACGCGGCGGCGGCCCTGGAAGACCGGGCGGTGAAGCACGCCGAGCGAGTGAGCCGTGAAGCGCCGGCGGACGGCGGGCCGGCCCCGGCCGGGCCGGCGGTCCGGCCGGTCGAGCTGTGGGACCTGGTCAGCGCGTTCGCCCGGCTGATGCGGGAGACGCAGGCGGCCGGGGCGCTGACGGTGACGGCCGACGACACCCCGCAGCACGTCTACGAGGGGGAGGTCCGGGACCGGGTGCGGGCGGCCGGGCGGGTGGCGTTCCGGGAGGTGTTCGGCCCGCCGTACAACAAGCCGCGGCTGATCGGCCTGTTCCTGGCGATCCTGGAACTCGTCCGCAACCACGGCCTCGGCCTGGAGCAGCCCGAAGCAGGTGGGGAGATTTGGCTCGTGGCGAGTCAGGGGGATCGGTCGAGCGGGGGGCGTCGGCCCTCGTAATCTGCGGGGGGGCGGGGGGGGTGAGCCCCCCTTGTAACACCCCGCTGGGGGGGCCCCCGCCCCCCCGCTCGCCAGGTTCAGCGGACGCCGGGTCCGCCCACACCGCCAACGGGCGCGCCTGCCGCCGGACGTACCGCACCCCTGCCGCGACCGCCGCCTCGTCCGGCAGCTTCCGCTTCGACCCGCCCCCGGTCCACCACGTCCCGTTCGGCCGCCGGCCCCACCGGCGGTTGAGCACCCGGCTCCCGTACGCCTTGAAGTCGCCCAGGATGTCCGACGGGTCCGGGTTGCCCGGGACGCTGACGACGAGGTGGACGTGGTTGGCCATGACCGCGACGGCCGGCAACGCCCAGGCCCGGTAGGCGGCGGTCTCCCGGAACTGCCCGACCAGGGCCTCGGCCTGTTCCCGGTCGATGAGGATGCGGGGCCCGGTCATCCGGGCCGCGGCCGACCGCCACAGCCCCGGGAGGTCTTCGTCGTAGGGCGTCCCGGGGATGTCGTGTTCGAACCGGACGACCAGCCCGGGGTCCTCCGGCCGTTGATCCCGGACGCGGGAGACGAACCCCCGTGGGTCGCCGGGGAGCCAGTTGCCGTAAAACGTGGAGGTGAGTAACCAGCTACGGGACATGGGCACGACCTGGCGAGCGGGGGCGTCGGCCCCCGAGTTCTTGGGCGTGTGCCGAGTGTACCCGGAGCGGGGGGGGGTGCGCGAAAAAACTCCTGGGGGATGTACTCCACCCGGCGAGCTGGCGAGCGGGGGCGTGAGCCCCCCGGGTCCTCCCCGGCATCTAGCGCGCCGGGGAAAGGACTCGGGGGGCTCACGCCCCCGCTCGCCAGCTCGCCGGGATGTCGCCGGACGAGCCGGTGACGTCAGCCTGCTGGCGCCTCGATCACCTGGACCGCCGTTCGACACGTTTCGTCCAGCGAGTCGCACAGGGGCACCGCAGGGCAGTCCTGGCCGAACCGCCGGCGGACGTACCGTGCCCCGCTCAACCCGTCCTCGATCCCGATGACGAGCTTGACCCCGTCCCGCTCGTGCCGGACCATCCACTCGGCCAGTTCGAACCGCGTCGTCTGGGCGTAGGCCCGGTCGCACCGGTGGTCGGCCTCCCGGGCCAGCCAGAAGAGGATGACGCCGTCGGCCGCCGCCCGGCGGAGGTGGTGCGTCTCCCAATCGACCTGGGCGGCGTACCCGAAGGTGCCCGGTGGGTAGGCCCGGCGGGGGTTGGCGATCGCCAGGTCCGGCCGGGCGGCGTGGAGCAGGCCGGCCGCGACCGCCTGCCAGTCCGGGGCCGACTGGATCGGCCCGGCCAGGAACACCAGTGGGCCGTCGACGGTCGGGTAGTCCGGCGGGGAGATGAGCAGGTTGGGCATGACTCGGTCCGCGGGCGGCCCGGTCATTCTACCGCCGGTCACGGCACCTGGGCCCGGGCGGTGCCGAGGGCGGCCCGCTGCCAGGCCGCGTCGAGGGCGGCCGGGTCGAGCCCGTACTCGCGCTGGAGGGCGCTGGCCGCCCCGTACCGCTGGCCGTTCCGCAGGAACACCGCGAACGCCTTCTCCCCCTTCAGCTTCACCAGGTACTCGACCAGCGAGACGCTGCCGCAGTAGAAGCCGGTGATCTTCTCGGCCGGCGGGAAGTCGGCCATCCCCATCAGGGCCGGGACGGTGAACCCCGCGCCGGCCGCGGTGCACTCCGGCAACTTCCGCGTGTACCGACTCACCTCGTCGGCCGGCCCGGACAGGACCGCCATCCCGACCTCGGCCCACTTCGGCGGCGGGGTGTACGGGAACAGGTCGGCGACGACGACGTGGGTGAGTTCCCGCGGCAGGGCGACCTCGGCCAGCGACGGGTCGTCGGCCCGCAGGTCGATCCGCCGCTCCGACGCCCGGCCGTCGGCCAGCTTGACCGTCGCGTGCCCGGTCCCGGCGGCCGGCTTGCCGGTCATCCGGGCGTAGCACTCGGCCGACGGGTGCAGCACCACCTCGCACCTCGGGGCCCACGCCCCGGCCGGCGGCCCGAACCACCGCCCGAAGATGGCCGCCCGCTTGGCCTCGGCCGCCGCCGCCAGGGCCTCCGCGGCCGCCCGGTCGCCCTGGAACCGCACCCGGAAGCTGGCCGTCTCGACGACCGACCAGTCGGCCGGAACCTGTACCGTAGGCTCCCCGGGCTGACGCCCGGGGCTCGGCTGAGCCTTCACCCGGGCCACTGCCAGGACCTGCTGGCCGACCTGCTGGAGCTTGGTGTTCGACGGGGCCAGCTTCAGCGCCTCGGCCACGTCCTCGGCCGCCGCGGAGGCCGCCGCCGGCTCGCACCCCGGCCGGTTCACCGCGTCGGCCGCCAACTTCACCCGGCAGTACGCCCACGCCGCGGCGTCGTCGCCGGCCGCCGAGGCGGCCGCGAACTTGGCCGCCGCCTCGGCGTACTTCCCCTGCTTGAACAGCGCCCGGGCCTCCGGGAGTGGGTCGGCGTCGGCCGCCGGGGCGGCCGGCACGGTGGCCGAGACCGGCACCGTCGGCGACCCGCCGAGCAGGGCCAGCTTCCGTTTGAGTTGTTCGGCCCGGGCCGCGTCGGTATCCGGTTGGGCCAGGGCCGCCGCATACGCCTTCCGCAGGGCCGCCAGGTACGCCCGGTGGCCGTCGGCGTCGGCCAGCCGGGCCTCCAACGCGGCCACCGCCTCGGCCGGCTTGCCCGCCGCCAGGTGCTCGTCGGCCGCGGCCAACACTGCCTGGACGGCCAGCTCCCGCTCGACGGGGTCGGCGGCAATCAGCGAGGGTGAGACGCAGACGACGACCGCGAGCGGCGGCAGCAGGCGGGGCATGCGCGGCGGGTCCTTGCCGGGAGGTGGGCCGGGGCCGTCCTGGTCCCGGCCGGCGAGCGGGCGTGGTATACGCGGACTGGGCGGCCGGCACAAGCCGGGTTCCGCCGCCCTATTTCTTCTCCCCCAGCAACCCGCGGGCGGTCATCCACTCGGCCAATCGGTCCGGCCAGCCGGCCGCCGAGGTCTCCCCGCCGGTCCACTTCGGGTCCCGCCCGAGCCCGATCCCGTGCCGCCCCTTCTCGTAGATGTGCAGCTCGCACGGCACCCCGGCCTTCTTGCACGCCAGGTAGAAGCGGATCGCGTTCTCCGGGACCACGGCCGTATCGACGTGGGTGTGGAAGAGGAACGTCGGCGGCGTCTCCTTCGTCACCCGCTCGTCGTTGCTGAAGTCGGCGAGCTGCTCGTCGGTCGGCTTGGCCCCGAACAGGTTGGTCCGGCTCCCGCCGTGCGTCACCCCGTCCCGCATCGAGATGACGGGGTAGGCCAGTACCAGGAAGTCGGGCCGGCAGCCGTGCCGGTCGACCGGGTCGTCGGACCGCAGGCCGGCGTCGAAGTGGGTGCCGGCCGAGCTGGCCAGGTGGCCGCCGGCCGAGAACCCCATGATCCCGACCCGGCCGGGGTCGACACCGTAGTCCTTGGCCCGGTGGCGGACCAGCCGGAGGGCCCGCTGGGCGTCCGCCAGGGGGGCCGGGTGGAGCGGCCCGGGGCGGTCCTTCCCGGTGATCCGGTACTTGAGCACGAACGCCGTCACCCCGCGGCCGGCGAAGAACTCGGCCGCCTGCTTCCCCTCGTGGTCGTCGGCCAGGAACCCGTACCCCCCGCCGGGGCAGATCACCACCGCCGCGCCGTTCGGCTTGTCCGGCCGGAAGACGGTCAGCGTCGGCTTGTCGGCGGCCGACTCGCCGACCGCGTGCGGGGCCTTGCCGTCCCACAGCGGGACGACCTCGGGGGCCGGGGCGAGGAGCAACGCGAGTGCGAGCATGGGGGCACCTGGGAGGGGATTCGCGTTCCGTTCGGACGCCGCGAACCGTATACTACCGGTGCCCATCTCACGGTGGGAGTCCCTACCGGGGGCGATCTGGTATCGACCGGGTATCGGACGTGTTCGGTCGCGTGTCGTGGTTGATCA
>JAIEQO010001085.1 GCA_019747655.1 Gemmataceae bacterium
GAAGACGACCCCCATCCCGCCCCGGCCGAGGACGGCCGCGAGCCGGTACGGGCCGAGGGTGCCGAGGTCGGCCGGGCGTGCCGGCGGGCCGAGGAACGGGAACGGCCGGCCGGGCCGGGACGGCGGCGGGGTGGGGGCCGGCGGGTCCCGCCAGGCCTGGAGGTCCGAGTCGTCGGACAGCCGGTCGAGGGCGGCCCGGCAGGCGGGGCAGCCCGTCAGGTGGGTTTCGAGGGCGTCGAGGCCGGCCGGCGGGGTGGCCGACAGGACGGCCCGGAGGTCGGCGGCGGACGGGCACGGGGTCACGGGCGGGGACCTCACAAAGACCCCTCCCCCCGTCCCCCTCCCCGCAGCAGGGAGGGGGAGAAGAACAGAAGAGGCCGGCTCGGGTCTTCCTCCCCCTCTCCCCGCGGGGGAGGGGGCCGGGGGGTGGGGTCCTCGTCCTACTCCGGCGGCCCGGCGTGGGGCATGTCCTCGGCCAGGTACGCCAGCTCGGCCCGGAGCCGGCCGACCACCCGGGACTTGGCCACATAGACGGCGTGGATCGGCAGCCCCAGTTCGGCCGCCACGTCGGCCGCCGGGACCTGGTCGAGCCAGGCCCGCTCGAACGCCCGCCAGGTGTGCGGCTCGAAGTGCGGTCGGGCCCGGTCGCAGGCCGCCGCCAACAGCCCGGCCTGGTACCGGGCCACCCACTCCGGGTCCGGGTCGCCGGGGTCGGCCCCGTCCAGCTCCGGCCGGTCGTCGGCCCCGGTTCCCCGGGGGGCCCCGGCCTGCCGGCCGTGGAACCGCCGGACGGCGTTCCGGGCGACCGTCCCGAGCCAGTCCCGGAACCGCCCCCGGCCGGGGTCGTACTCGAACCCCCCGATCGACCGCGTCACCCGCAGCAGCACCTCCTGGGACACGTCGTCGGCGTCGGCGTCCTGGAGCCCGTGGTGCCGGCAGTACCCCTTGACCAGCGGGCCGTAGACGGCCGCGAACAGGCCCCACGAGACCCGGTCGGCCGGGTCCCGGAGGCGGACGAGCAGGCTGGCCCGGGTGTCCGTCGGCTCCGGGGTGGCGGGCGTCATCAGTGGGTATCCCGGCCGGGGGGGAATCTCGCACGATTATCCCGGACATCCCGACCGATTTCAACCGACGGGCGGACCGGGTCGCGCCTCACCTTAAGTTTGGTGGCACAGGCATTCCTGCTTGTGCTGCGGGGTTGGGGCACAGGCAGGAATGCCTGTGCCAGCGAACTGGGCCGTCGGCTAAACTACCGGGGGAGCGGTCCGATCGACGCGGGCGGAGGACGGTCGTGTACCTCGACACCCGGCTCCGGTGCGCGTACTGCGGCCGTCGATTGGATGACGGCCCGCCTCCCGCTCGCTGCGCCGGCTGTGGGGCCGACATCGCCGAAGTCGGGACGTGGAGCGAGTTGGAAGAGTGGGGCCGGACCCGCCGGCGGGGCTGGTGGCGGTTCCTGTTGCTGCGGGTTCCGTTCTTCACCCCCGGGGTGCTGGTCGTGTGGGCGATCCACGCCTGGGGTGGAGAGACCGACCCGGCGGTCTACACCCGGGGCCTGATGTTTCCGGTCATCGGGTTCGTGGTCGGCTGCGTTGTATGGCGGGGGTCCGAGCGGGAGTACGCGGCGGCCGGGCGGCGGGACGCCGCTACATGACCAGCCGCCGCTGGGCGGCCCGGGCCCGGTTGCAGTCGCCGCAGGTGCCGCGGACGACCAGCGACCGGGCGGCCGCCTGGAACTGGTGCTCGCCGGCCACCTCCCGCAGGACGTCGTCCAGCCGCGGGTGCTGGAACTCGATCATCGCCCCGCACCGCTCGCAGACCAGGTGGTCGTGGGCCGGGTAGCCGTAGTCGTGGTCGTACACCGTCCGCGGGCCGATCTCGATCCGCTTGAGCAGGCCGGCTTTGACCAGCAGGTCCAGCGTCCGGTAGACGGTGGCCCGGCTGACGGTCCGGGCGGACTGCTTCAGGTCGTCGATCAGCTCGTTGGCGTCGAAGTGCTTGTGCCGGGCGAAGATGTGCTCGACCAGCTCCCGCTGCTGGGCGGTGAACCGCTTCGGCTCCGGCCGGCTCGCCAGGTACTCCCGGAACCGCCCCTCCGGGGTCTGGGACACCGAGACCGCTGGCAATGGCACGTGTACCGCTCCCCGGCCCGCGAGTCGCCCGTCCTATTGTAGCCGACTTGGCGAGCGGGGGGCGTGAGCCCCCTGATGGTACCGACATCAGGGGGCTCACGCCCCCCGCTCGCCTGGCCTCACCCCCCCGCTGCCCGGATCAGCCGCTCCTCGGCGGCCAGCCACTTCTCCTCGGCGTCGTAGGTGCCGGCGGCGATCTCGGCCCGGACCCGCTCGACCAACTCGTGCCGGATGCCGTCCGGGCCGGGGGCCTCGGCGTGGGCCGCGTGCCGGCGGACGAACCGCTCGGCGGCCGGCACCGCCACGTCCGCCGGGACGAGGGCGACCCGCCACCGCTGCCACCGACACCGGGCTGTGTCTCGCATGGGTCCTCGTCTCCCGGCTCCCGCCGGCCGTCGCGTCGGTGTCCGGCGTGGCGGGGGCCGTTCTCCCCCGCCGGCCGGGTCGTGTTCGTGGTGTCGGCCCGGGTTCGGGACACCCGTTCAGGCGGCCGCGGCCCCATTCTACGCACGTCTATCGTCGGCCGGCGCCGGAACCCGCGAGCGAAATCGGCGGCCCGGCGGCGGGTCCCGGCGGCCCGGCGGCGTGGCGCATCTGTTGCCCGGAAGGTGCGCGGCGGATCAGTCGCGCGGCGGCCCCAACCGCCAATCCGGCCCGGCCTTCCGGGAAACCGCTCAAGCGGCCCCGGCTTGAGCCAAACCGCCCGTCGGGGCCGCCCCCGTTGCCTCGGCCCCGTATCCCATCGAACATAGCGCCCCCCGGCACGAGTCACAACCGGGGTTCGTGCGACGGCCGGACCGTCATCGCAAGTCGTCCCTTAGCGCCGGCACGACCGGCAGGGTCAGCGGCCGAGCCCGTCGAGCAGCTCGGCCACCCGGATTGCCCCGACCCCCGCGGCCGGCCGCCGCCGGGCCATCGCCTTCGCGGCCGGCGGGTCGGCCGCTAGCCGGGCCATCGCCCGATAGGCCGTCGCGGCGTCGCCCGTGGTCATCTGATCCCACAGCTTGGCGGCGCTCGTCTCCCGCCTCAACTCGGCCGGGAGTGGTACGTCCCGCAGCCCGACCGGCCAGGCCCGGACGGCGTGGTCGCCCCCGGCCGACAGGAGCCGGGTTCCGTCCGGTGTGAAGGTCAGGTCCCGCACAGGCAGGAATGCCTGTGCCACCAGGGGGCTTGGTGGCACAGGCATTCCTGCCTGTGTAGCCACCAGCCGCCGGCGGACCTGGCCCGACGCCACCTCGACCAGATCGACCGTCCCGGCCCGGGTGCCCACGGCCAGCGTCCGCCGGTCCGGCGACAAGGCCAGTGATACCCCGGCCTGCCCGAGAAGCCACGTCGGTAGGGCCAGGGGGTCGGCCGCCGGCCGGCCGGGGACGACCTCCAGCCCGGTCACGGGGTCGCGGGTGACGACCCGCCCGGCTTCGGGGACGCGGACCGCCGCCCCGTCGGGGGTGAAGGTTGCAACTCCCCCGCCCGCGGCGGCGAAGACCCGGAGTTCCCGGCCGGACGCGAGGTCCCAGACGCGGGCGGTGCCGTCACAACCGGTGCTGACGGCCAGCCGCCCGTCCGGCGACACCGCGACGCCGCGGACCGCCCCGGCGTGCCCCTCCGGCTCGACCAGCGGCCGGTACGCCGCGGCGTCCCACACCCGGATGAGGCCGTCGGCCGAGCCGGTGGCGATCCGCTTCCCGTCCGGGGAGACGGCGGCGGCGGTGGCCCGGGCGTGGTGGCCGGTCAGCCGGGCGAGGTCCCGGCCGGCGGCGAAGTCGCGGACGACGGGGACCCCGGCCGGGTCGATGACTACCCCGCGGGGGTCGTTCGGGTACGACGCCGGGCTCAGCCGGACCCGGGCGGCCGGGGCCTCGTCGGCGGCCCGGAGCGGCCGGCCGGTGGCCGGGTCCCAGACGGTCCGGCGGACCACCCCCGGGCCGACCCGGGCCCACGAGGTCAGCTCGGTGCCGTCTGGCGAGAAGACGAGTTCCCCGACCGGCCCGCCGGCCCGGAACCGGCCGTCCCCGAGCCGGGCCGGTTCGGCGGCGACCGCCGGCCCGGAGATTAGCCCTGCGACGATGAGGACGCGGTAACGCATGTCGGCCCTCGCCCGGTGGCCGGGATGTTAGCACGCCCGGCTCCGGCGACGCGAGGGGAACGTCGGCCGGGATGGCGGGAAATCCGGGAAGTTCTGAACCCCCGGCCCGGCAGCCCCTCTCTGACCCCCCGACTCGCCCGCGTCGCCCGTGACCTGCAGAGGACGATCGACAGATGGACAAGTTCCGGACACGCCTTCAGGTCGAGGGGCTGGACCAGCGGTGGCTCCCGAGCGCGGTGGCCACGGGGTCGACGGCGGCCGTCGCCACCGCCCTGATGTCGTCCCGTACCTCGATCAGTCTCGGCTACGCCTGGCCCACCAGCAGTGAAACCCCGGCGAGCGTGACGCTGACCGCGCGGGTTGGCGGCGGGGCGGTTGCCACGTCCGCCCTGGCGGCCGCGACGCCGGTCGGCCCGACCCCCACCGGCTCGGTCAAGTTCTATTACGACGGGGCGGTCGTCGGGACGGCGACCCTCGACGGCTCCGGCACGGCCCGGCTGACCCGGCCTGGCCCGACCCCCGGCCGGCACCCGGTCATGGCCGAGTACCAGGGCGACGTGAACTACGCCGCGAGTACCTCCGGTCAGGCGGCCATCAGTCTGAACCAGACCACCGACGCCGTCGTAGACAGCACCGATTGGGGCTACGGCGACGGCAACGTGGGTGGTACGACCGCCCCCACGGGGGGGGTCGCGAGCACCGCCGCGGCTCCGCCGCCCGCCCCGCCGACCTCCGACACCCTGACGTGGGACAACTTCACCAAACTGGCGGCCCCGCCCGCCGACAAGCCGTACGCCGCCTTCATCGGCGCGAAGAACGACCTGAAGTTCTCCCGCCAGGTGACGACGACGACGATCCAGGACGAAACTTACCTGTCGACCGCCGAGGCCCGGGTCAAGATCAAGGGCGACCCGGCCTTCAAGGCCGTCTTCAACAAGGCGGGTTCGTTCATCGTCCGCGGCAAGGAAACGGACTCGCTGCTCGCCCACGAGAAGTTACACCTGGCCATCGCCGAGTACGTTGCGACCAAGGCCGCGGCGAACTTCCCGGAGACCATCGGGGCGGGGAGTGGTTCCGTACAGGGGACGAAGGATCAGAGCCAGGACGCGGCCGCCCTGAACAAGGCGAGGGCGGCCGCCCTCAAGGACTTCAATACCAAGATCGCGACCTTCCGGGCGACCTGGGATAAGCTCAACCAGCAGGACCAGGACGCTTACGACGCGGAAACCAAGCACGGTGTCGTCGCCGACGCCCAAGACGACTGGGCGGCGAACTACCAGGCCAAGGCCGACGTGATCCTCAAGGCCGGCGGGTGGACCAAGTAACCGTCCCCGTCGGCGGGGTCATGTAACCACGGAGATCAACCATGCTCGTCGCACTCGTCGCGCTCGTCGGTCCGTTCACGCACGGTAAGCCGCCGGCCCCCCCCGGGCCGGCGGTCGAACTCGAACTGCGGCTGGATAAGGCCGCGGTCCGTGTGGGTGACAAGGCCCGGTTGCGGGAACTCGTCCCGCAGGGCACCAAGGCGGAGTTCGGGATCGTCCGGCACGAGGTCGTCCGCATCGGCACGTTCGACGGGCGAGGACGGCTGACTAACCTGAAGCCCGCCGACTACGAGCCGGTGGACGACCAGAGCGGCCTATTCGAAGACCTGCCGCACAGCACCCATCACTTCCACGGGCTGGTTTACACGGTCCAGGAGGGCGGGCTGCAGGGGATCGAGTTCACCTTCACGCCGGACGGGCCGGGGGTGTACCTGCTGACGGCCACCTGGGTCGTGCGGGGCGGGGTCGGCACGGTCACCGGGCCCCCGGTCGTCCTGACCGTCCGGCCGAAGGCCGGCGGCAAGTAAGCCGGTCCCTGTGCTATAACACGAGCGGGCCCCCGCCCGGGCGGGGGCCCGCACCCGTTTCCCGCCGGAGCGATCCCATGCGCACCTTGATTACCGGCGGGGCCGGGTTCGTCGGGTCCCACCTGTGCGAGCGGTTCCTGGCCGACGGCCACCACGTCGTCGCCGTCGACAACCTCATCACCGGCAGCCTGGAGAGCCTCGACCCGTTCCGGGCCGACCCCCGGTTCCGGTTCATCGGCCACGACATCTCGTCCCCGCTGAAAGTCAAGGACAAGTTGGACAACGTCCTCCACTTCGCCAGCCCGGCCAGCCCGGTCGACTACCTCGAGTACCCGATCCAGACGCTCAAGGTCGGGTCACTCGGGACCCACAACGCCCTCGGGTTGGCCAAGGCCCACGGGGCCCGGTTCCTCCTGGCCAGCACCAGCGAGGTGTACGGCGACCCGCTCGAACACCCGCAGACGGAAGGCTACTGGGGGAACGTCAACCCGGTCGGGGTCCGCGGGGTGTACGACGAGGCCAAGCGGTTCGCCGAGGCCATGACCATGGCCTACCACCGGGCCCACGGGCTCGACACCAAGATCGTCCGCATCTTCAACAGTATTCTGGCGGACCAGACGGTCGTTGCGTTCGACGACGACGAGGCCTACGTCGGCCCGGTGGGCGAGTTGGCCGACCGGGTCCGGCCCGACCACGGCCGGCGGCGGGTGCTCGTCCCGGCGTTCGACCCCGACACCCTCCGGGTCGAGTTGCGGCCGGCCCTCGCCCTGACCGAACACACCCCCCGGGCCGACGCCGTCGAGATCACCCTGCGGTACGGCCGCGGTCTCAAGGTGACCGGGGACCACAGCGTTTTCACCGAAGGGCCGGACGGCCGCCCGGTCGCCACACCGGCACGAGACCTCCGCCCGGGCGACCGGGTGGCGATTCCGGCCCGGCTGCCGGTCGTCGAGCGGGACCGGCCGGTCCTCGACCTGGCCGAGGAGTTCGGCCGGCTGGCCGACCGGGGCGGCGGGGGTTGGGACTGGGCGGTTGCCCACCCGGACCTGTCGGCGGTGGCGGCCGCCCGGCGGGCCGAGGTCCATGACCTGTTGGACCGTGCCGATCGGTTCCGCCCGGGGCCGGACCACCACAACACCGTCGTCTGCGCGTCCCGGAAGTACATCCGCCGGGGGGTGGTCCCGCTCCCCGTCCTCCGCCGGCTCGAAGCCCTGCCGCCGGAAGGGGCCGAGTTCCTCCCCGCCCGGAGTTCCGACCGCCGGGTGCCGAACCGCGTCCCCGTTACGGACGACCTGCTCTGGCTGTTCGGCCTCTACCTCGCTGAGGGGGCCGAGCACTCCGGCCCGCGGAGCCACCTCATCAGCTTCGCGTCCGACGAGTGCCACCTCCGGCGGGCGAAGGACATCCTGGAGCGGTCGTTCGGGGTGGCCGTCGGGTGGGTTCCCCCGTCGCCCGGCCGGGCGCCGTCGGTCTACGCCCACTCGAAGGTCCTCCACCGCCTCTTCCGGGACGTACTGGGGCTCCGGGCCCGCCGGGTCCCCGGCTGGGTGATGCAACTGCCGCTCGCCCGGGCCAAGCACTTCCTGGACGGGTTCCGGTGCGGGGACGGGACCCCCTCCGGGAAGAAGGTCGGCGACGAGCTGTGCTTCGAGACGACCAGCGAGGCCCTGGCCACCGACCTGGTCTACCTCCTCCTCCGGTTCGGGGTGGTGGCGTCGCTCGGCCGGTACGAGACCACGTTCCGGGCACGGTACGGCGACCGCCGGTTTCCCTTCTTCCGGCTCACCGTCTGCGCCGTGGACGACTTCGACATCCTGAACTGGGACCGGGGGGTCCGGCAGACGCTCAACGCCCGCCGGACGGGGGACCTGGTCTGGGCCGCCGTCCGGGAGGTCCGGCCGTGCCCGCCGACCGGGCGGGTCTACGACTTCTCCGTCCCGGGGTGCGAGAACTTCGTCGCCGGGACCGGGGTGTTCGGGCACAACACCTACGGCGAGCGGATGCGGCTGGACGACGGCCGGGTGCTGCCGAACTTCATCGGCCAGGCCCTCCGCGGCGAGCCGATCACCGTCTACGGGGACGGGTCCCAGACCCGCAGCTTCCAGTACGTCTCGGACCTGGTCGAGGGGGTCGTCCGGCTGTTGGCCTCGGACGCCCACGACCCGGTCAACGTCGGCAACCCGGACGAGGTGACGATCCGGGCGTTCGCCGAGGAGGTCCGGGCCCTGACCGGGAGCCGGAGCGAGGTCGTGTCCAAGCCGCTCCCGCAGGACGACCCGAAGGTCCGCCGGCCGGACATCACCCGGGCCCGGCGGCTGCTCGGGTGGGAGCCCCGGGTGAGCCGGGCCGACGGCCTCCGCCGGACCCTGGCCTACTTCCGGGCCAAGGTCGGGCCGGGCGGGAACCGTTAGGGCCGGCCACCGGTCCCGCGGCCGGCACGGTCGGCCCGACCGCCCCCGGGCGGCCCGCCCCTCCACCGCCCGGTCGGGCCGGTCCCGCCGGTCGGGCCGAGTCTACCCAAAGTTCCGCCGACCCAGGTTAAACCCACGGCTCCGGCCTTGCCGATCCTAACGGCACCGGATGCGGGCCCCGGCCCGCCCCCTCAGGAGCCGTCCATGACCCCGACCATCCGACCGTCCCGGGCCGCGGCCGCGGCCGTCCTGGCCTGCGCCCTGGCGGCCGGGGCCGGGTGTACGAGCCTGCGGGAGGGCCAGCGGCAGGATGTCGTCCCGGCCCCGGTCCCGCGGGAGCTGGAGAAGGTGCTGTTGCCCGACTACCGGGTCGAGCCGCCGGACATCCTGACGATCGAGGCGGTCCGGGCGGTGCCCAAGCCGCCCTACCTGGTCCAGCCGCTGGACGTGCTGTTCCTCCAACTCCCGGCCGCCGACCCGAACAACCCGCCGGAGAGCGGGACGGTGGGCGTCGACCCGGACGGGACGGTCAACCTCGGGCCCCAGTACGGCGGGCAGCTCCCGGTGTCCGGGCTGACCATCCCCCAGGTCCGGGAGGCGATCGTCAACCAGCTGGTGACGGTGACCAAGCGGAAGAACCCGGAGGTGACGGTGTCGCTGGCCCAGTCGCAGGCGGCCCAGCGGATCAGCGGCCCGCACCTGATCCGGCCGGACGGGACGATCGCCCTGGGGACGTACGGGAGCGTCCGGGTGGCCGGGCTGACCCTGGCCGAGGTCCGCCGGGCGGTCGAGGCGCACCTGGCGAACTACCTGGTCGACCCGGTGGTGGCGGTCGACGTGCAGAACTACAACAGCAAGCTGATCTACGTCATCTTCGACGGGGCCGGGTCGGGGCAGAGCGTGTACCGGCTGCCGGTGACCGGGAACGACACCGTCCTGGACGTGATCGGGCAGGTGAGCGGGCTGACCGCCGTGTCGGACGTGAACCGGATGTGGGTGTCCCGCCCGGCCCCGGCCGGGAACGCCCACACCATCCTCCCGGTCGACTGGCGGGCGGTGACCGAGTGCGGGGACACCGCCACCAACTACCAGCTGATGCCCGGGGACCGGGTGTTCGTCGGGTCCGTCCCGCTGATCGGGTTGGACATCCGGATGGCCCGCGTGTTCGCCCCGATCGAGCGGCTGTTCGGGGTGACCCTGTTGGGCAGCGCGACCATCCGCAACGTCGGCGGGGGCGCGGGCGGGTTCGGCGGGTTCGGTGGGTTCCGGTAACCGGCCGGGCCCGGGGCCGGGCCGCGAGAGGCCCGGCCCGGGGTATGATAAACTGGACCGGGCCGGGGCGTGGCCCCGGCCCCTCGTACCGCGAGGCCCGTATGTCCCGCACGACCGTCCGGATCGCGTCCGCCGCCGCCCTGCTGGCCGCCGCCGGGGTTGCCCGGGCCCAGCCGCCGGTTCCCGGCGGGGTGGGCGGGTACGGGGGGGTGGCCACCCCGCCGGCCTTCAGCCCGTACCTGAACATCGTCGGCGGGTTCGGGTCGCCGGCGTTCAACTACTTCGGGATCGTCCGCCCCCAGGTCGCCGGCCGCCAGGCCGTCCTCGGGCTCGAGGGGGCGGTCGCCAACAACCGCCAGGCGATCGCCAACATGGAGGCCGGGCTCGCCGGGGGCGAGTTCAACATGTCGCCGACCGGCCACTCGACCATGTTCCTGAACACCGGCGGGTACTTCATGAGCCGCGGGGGCGCGGGCCGGGCCGGTCCCGGGGTCGGCGGGGGCGGCCGCCGGACCGGGAACCCCGC
>JAIEQO010000672.1 GCA_019747655.1 Gemmataceae bacterium
CGGACCTTCCACAACTGCTCGATCACCCCGACGCACCACTTCGCGCTCTCCCGGCTGGCCCGGATCGGCTTCCCGCCGACGATGACCGGCACCGGGTTGGTGTGCAGTTGCGGGAAGTGCCGCAGGGCCACCCACGAACTCCGCTCGACCGGCACGTCGAAGGTGATCGTGTGCTCCTGGTCGTCGGCCGGGACATCCTTCGTCGCGGCCACCTGCCCGTTGACGATCAGCTCGACCTTCCGCGTGTCGCCGGTCGGCGCCCGGGCGCCGGGGGCGGTGCCGAGGGCCACGTCCTTGGCGAACGCCACCGTGGCCGACACCTTCGCCGTCCCCGGGGCGTCCAGCTTGGCCTCGCCGAAGCCGGGGGCCACGCCGTTGACCTTGAAGTCGAGGGCGTGGGCGTACCCGTCCGAGACGTAGGACTTGCCGGCCCGGACGCCCTCGCACCAGGCCCCGAAGTCGATCTTGTCGACCTTGCCCAACTGGACGTACACCCGCCCCTGCCCGACCCGGCTGCCGCTGATGCACGGGAAGTCGGTCTCGCCCGACACCTTCAGCGGGAACCCGCAGTTCATGACGTGGTACCAGCAGTTCCACTCCGGCACCCGCTCGGTGTCCATCGCGCTGATGAAGTCGCACACCCCGAGGGCCGAGGTGACGCAGATTTCCTGGGCCCCGATGCCGTTCATCTCGGGGACGTTCCGGTTCGGCAGCTTCCCGGCCGTGCGGATCGAACTCTGGGCCAGCTCCGGCTCGGTCAGCTTGCCGTCGCCGTCGGCGTCGATCGCGGCGAACGCCTCGGGCAGCGGCCACGCGCCGGCGGCCGCGTCTTCCTTCGTGACGTGCCCCTTCGTGCCGCGGTCCAGGGCCACGAACAGCCGGCGGGTCGCGTCCTTCGGGATGACCTGCAGCCCGTTGGCGGAATGCGCGTAGCCGGTGACGGCCCCCTGCTCCTTGGCCCACCGCATGAGCGGCGTGGTCCACGTCGGCCAGCCCTTCACCTTCGTCCCGGCCGACCCGGGGAACGTCTGGTCGCGGAGGTTGAGCAGGCAGACGTGCCCGAGGGCCTGCGACCCGAAGCCGGAGACTTCCACGTCGTACTTCAGCACGGTGAACGGCTCGGTCAGCTTGTGCGGGCCGGGCTCGAAGTACTGCCGCTGGTAGTCGTAGCACGGCCCCCAGGTGAGGCAGCAGCCGACGTTCATCCCCTCGCCCTTGACGTGCAGGAACATGTCCTCCGGGCGGACGCCCTCGGTCGGGTTCGTGTAGTGGGCGCAGCCGGCGGCGTGGATGTGGTGGTCGCCGCTGTACCAGCCGCGGGTTGACGGGTCGATCCAGCGGTCGAGCTTGGCCTCGATCCGGCCGCCGTCCGGCTTGACGACCAGTTTGGCGGTCTTCAGCCGGTACTCCGGCCCGCGGCCGTATTCGAGCGCGAACTCGCCGGGCGGCAGGAGGATCGTCCCGCCGGCCGGCCGGTAGACCTGCTTCTGGAAGAACAGGTCCGGGGCCAGCCGCTTGGCCTGGGGCGGGTAGACGTGGCCGGCCGCGTCGGTGATGGTGAACCGGCCGACCGTCGGCTTGCCGTCGCTGTCGAGCACCGACACCTTCACCGGGATGGCCGGCTTCACGTCGAACAGGACCGGGACCTCGCCGCGGAACCCGAGGTCCTGGTTCCCCTGGCCGATGTCGAAGCCGATCGTGGCCTCGCGCTTGCCGGCCTCGGTGCTGTACAGGAGGGCCAGGGCGTACTCGACCTTCAGGCCCGAGAGGTCGGCCGACAGCGGCGGGGCGTTGGCCATCTCCAAGTCGAGGAACCGCTCGACGACCTTCGGGTCGGCCTTGGGGTCGCGGGCGTCCCGGCCAGGGCCGCTGTACACGTCGCCGGCCTGCGGGCTGACGATCCGCAGCCGCTTCGTCACCGTGCTCTCGTTGACCACCTTGACGACCGCCGGGACGTACCCGGCCTGTTGCAGCACGGCCGGGGCCGGCCCGCGGGCGACCTTCACCCGGGCCTCCGGGTTGATGTTCACCACGAACAGGGCGAGCGGGTCGAGGGCCTTCTGGATCGCCTTCGGGTCCTTGGCGTCGATGGCGGCGGCCAGCGGCTTGGCCACGCCCTCGGGCAGCGGCCGGCCGAGGAAGTCGAGGGCCTTGACGACCCGGGCGGCGTTGGCCGCGAGCGGCTGGCCCTCCACGTCGCCGACGACCGGCGGCGGGTCGGCCGGGCGGGCGGCGGGCGCGAGCCCGGCGAGCAGGAGGAGCGCGAGGGGGAGGCGGGTCATGGGGTGGGTCCGGGAAGGGTAGTCTGGGACCGCGGGCGTCCCGCCCGCTCTTCGGGCGTTGGGGAGGAGCGGGCGGGACGCCCGCGGTCCCAGGATCGGCCGCTCGCCCAGTCGTACCGCGCCGGCCCGGTGCGGTCCACCGTTTTCCGCCCGGCTGCTATAATGCCCCGTCTGACGGAGCCGTGCCCCGCCGAGCCGCCGCACCCATGAAGATCCTCAAGTACCCCCACCCGGCCCTCCGGGCGGCCGCCCGGCCGGTCGCGTCGATCGACAAGGACGTGCAACTGGCGGCCGGGCGGATGCTCGACCTGATGTACAAGCACGAGGGGCTCGGGCTGGCCGCCCCGCAGGTCGACCTGGCGATCCAGCTCCTGGTGATGAACTTCGACGGCGACCCGGCCAAGAAGGAGGCCGAGTACGTCGCCATCAACCCGGTCATCATCGACTCGAAGGGCACGATCAACGACCGGGAGGGGTGCCTGAGCTTCCCCGGGCTGTACCAGAACGTGCGGCGGGCGAGGACGGTGAAGGTGCAGGCGTACAACCTGAAGGGCGAGCCCTACGAGATGACCTGCTCGGACCTGCCGGCCCGGGTCTGGCAGCACGAGATCGACCACCTCGGGGGGGTGCTGTTCATCGACAAGATGGGCCCGCTCGGCAAGCTCGGGAGCAGGAAGGACCTGGAGAAGTTCATCGCCGACTTCGAGAAGGACAAGAAGAAGGGCGACCTGCCGCCGGGGATCGAGCCCAAGTTCTGAGGAGATGAGCCGCACGATGGACGCAGAAAAGGCACGATTCAAAACAAGAATCTTTTGTTTCTGATCGTGTATTCTCTGTGTTTATCGTGCGGCTCGTATTTTCATGCGCCTCGTCATGATGGGGACCGGGACGTTCGCCGAGCCGACGTTCGAGGCGCTGCTCTCGGGCTTCGCCGGTGATGTCGCCGGGCTGGTGACGCAGCCGGAGCGGGACGGCGGCAACAAGCGCGGCTCGACCCGCCAGACCGGCAAGGGCATGGCCGCCATCGCCGCCGCGGCCGGGGTGCCGGTGGTGCAGCCCGAGAGCATCAACACGCCGGAGGGATTGGAGCAGTTGCGAGCCCTGCGGCCGGACCTGATGGTCGTCGCGGCCTACGGGCAAATCCTGTCGAAGGACGTGCTGGGGGTGCCGGCCGTCGGGACGATCAACGTCCATGCGTCGCTGTTGCCGAAGTACCGCGGGGCGGCCCCGGTGGCGTATGCCATCCTCAACGGCGAGGCCCAGACCGGCGTGACCATCATCAAGGTGACGCCCGGCCTCGACAGCGGCGACATGATCCTCCAAGAGGCCATCGACATCCTCCCGGATGACACGACGGGCACGCTTGAGGCGCGGCTGGCGACGCTGGGGGCGAGGCTGGCCGTCGAGGCGGTGCGGAAGTACGCCGCCGGCGGGCCGGTCGAGGGCATGAAGCAGGACCCGGCTCTGGTGACGAAGGCCCCGAAGATCAAGAAGGAGTTCGGCTTGATCGACTGGCGGAAGCCGGCCGATGAAATCTGTCGCTTCGTCCGGGCCATGCAGCCGTGGCCGACGGCGTACACATTCCTGCACCGGCCTGGCAAGGAGCCGATGCGGGTGATCGTGACAAAGGCCGGTGAGGCGTGGGTGATCGGTCGACCGATGAACGCCGGCCCGTTCCCGGACCCCGGCATCCCTTTCAATAACTTCACCCCCGGCGCGCCGGGAATGAAGATGCCCGACCTGACGGTCTTCTGCGGCGATGGCGCCATGCTCGAAATCTGGGAACTCCAGCCGGCGGGGAAGAAGCGGATGACGGCCGAGGAGTTCGTGCGGGGCTACCCGGTCGTCGAGGGGATGCGGTTCGGGCCGGAGGTGCCGTCGTGACCACCGCCCGGCGGGTCGCGGCCGACGTGCTCCACCGGTCCCGCGACCGGGCCGGGTTCGCCGGCGAGCTGGTCGACAGCGAACTCGGCAAAGCGAACCTGTCCGCCCAGGACCGGCGGTTCGTCACGCAGTTGGTGTTCGGGGTGATCCGCCGGCAGGGGTCGCTCGACGCCCTGCTGACGCCGTTCCTGAAGACGCCGCTGCACGCCGTCCAGCCGCGGGTCCGGGACGTGCTGCACCTCGGGGCGTACCAGCTCGCGTTCCTGTCGCACGTCCCGAAGCACGCGGCCGTTCACGAGGCGGTCGAGCTGGCCGAGCACGTCGGCAGCGGGCAGGCCCGGGGGTTCGTCAACGGCGTGTTGCGGAAGGTGGCCGACCTCGTGACCGACGAGTTCGGGCCGTCGCCGGGGCCGGCCGCCCTGCCGTTCGACGCCGAGTTCCGCCCGCCGCCCAAGCCGCAAGTGACGGTCGCCGATCGGAAGAAGGGGAAGCGACCCCACCCCCCAGCCCTCTCCCCCAGGGGGAGAGGGGGAGCCGGAAGCCCCTCCCCTCCGAGGGGAGGGGTTGGGGAGGGGTCTGCGTCCCCCATCCCGATCCTCGTGCCGCGTTACCGGAAGCTGACGCAGCCCATCCTCCCCGACCCGGCGGCCGACCCGGTCGGGTACTTCATCGCGGGATTCTCGTGGCCGCGGTGGCTGGCCCACCGGTGGCTGGAGCGGTACGGCCCGGCCGAGTGCCGGCGGCTCGGGTTCTGGTTCAACAGCCCGCCGCCCTTGTGGATTCGGGTGAACAAGCTCCGGGTCGACCGCGGGGCGTACCAACTCCAGCTCGCGGCGTCGCTGGTCGAGGCCGAGGCCGGGGAGCACCCACAGTCGCTCCGGCTGCTCGAACACGTCCCGATCCGCGACCTGCCGGGGTACGACGACGGCGACTTCACCGTCCAGGACCACTCGTCGATGCTGGTGGCGTCGGCCGCCGACCCGCAGCCCGGGAACCGCCTGCTCGACCTCTGTTCGGCCCCCGGCGGGAAGACGACGCACCTGGCGGAACTGGCCGACAACCGGGCGAAGATCGCCGCCTGCGACCCCGACCCGAAGCGGCTCGACACGGTGATGTCGCTCTGCCGCCGGCTCAAGGTCGAGGGCGTCGAGCCGGTGCTGCTGGGCGAGAACGCGGAGCCCCCGGCCGGGCCGTTCGACGCCGCGGTGGTCGACGTGCCGTGCAGCAACACGGGCGTCCTGGGCCGGCGGCCGGAGGTCCGGTGGCGGCTCCACCCGCGCGAGTTCGACCACCTCATCCGGCTGCAAACCAAGTTGCTGATCCAGGCGATCGAGCGGGTGAGGCCACGGGGCGTGGTGGTCTACTCGACGTGCAGCATCGAGCCGGACGAAAACGAGGGGGTGGTGAACGCGGTCGGCCGGGCGGTCCCGAACTTGGTCCTCGAAGCCGAGCACCACGCCATCCCCGGGGCCCCGTCCGACGGCGGCTACTGGGCCCGCATCCGCAAGTTGGGGTGAGCCGAACTGGGGCGACGGGACGATCGGCCGGTGTTAGGATGACGCCATGTGCCGGCCGTCCACCGTCACCGACGACTGGGTCGTGAAAGGTTTTCACATCCACGTCGACGGCGTCGAGCTGGCCGTCCGCCCGGCCCACCGTGCCGACTACCGCGACGGGTTCGTATTCCGGAAGGTGTTCCGGTCGACGGCCGACGACGTGTTCCGGGCGGCGGAGCGGAAGGCCCGGGCGGACTGCCTGCCCGACCCGGCCGTCCGGGCCCGGTGGCGGCGGGCGCTGGAACGGGGGATCGAGTTCGTCCGCCGGTTCGGCGGCGAGCCGGCCGACCTGGCGAACGGCCGGCAGTACGAGTTCGTGCGGCTGCTCCGGCTGCTGGACGACTACGAGGCGCGACATGGCCACGCTTGAGCGATTCCTTCGAACGGGCGAACTCGGCCCGCTACGGCCGGGCCTCGGCCAGGACGAGGTCGTCGCCGCGCTCGGCCCGCCGGACGACGAGTCCGTCGGGCGGAACCCGCTCGTCCTGAAGTACGGCGGCCTCCAGTTGTCGCTCCATCAGCCCAACGGCGGGGCCGGGCGGCGGCTGGTCTTGATCGGCTTGTACATCGGCACCGGTCAGGGGCCGATCCCCGAGACCGTCCGCCCGACGGATTTCGCCGGGACGGCGGAGACGACCGAGGCCGACGTGCGGGCCTTCCTTGCCCGGTTCGGGTTGCCGGCCGAGGCGGTCGCCGTCGACGAGGACACGTCCCACCTCGTACTCCCGACGGGCGTGCGGATCGTGTTCGACGGCGGCACCCTCCACAGCATCCAGTACGCCCCCCGGGCGGCGGCCGCGGCCCGCAAGCAGATCGCGGTTTCGGTCCCGGCGGACACCTGGGACCGGCTCCGGGAGTTGGCCCGGGCGGCGAACCAGTCGGTCCCCGAGCTGTGCGCCGGCTGGATCGCCCAGCGGGCCGGGGTGAACGAACACGCGAACGGGGTCGGCCATGCCGGATAAGCGGGTGTACATCGAGACCGTCGGCTGCCAGATGAACGTCCTCGATAGCGAGTTGGTCGTCGGGGCGCTGCGGAGGGACGGGTACGCCGTTACGGACACTGCCGCCGACGCCGACCTGATCTTGTTCAACACCTGCTCGGTCCGCGAGCACGCCGAGGAGAAGGTGTACTCGGCCCTCGGCCGGGTCGGGCAACTGAAACGGGCCCGGCCCGGCACCGTCGTCGGCGTCCTCGGCTGCATGGCCCAGAAGGACCAGGACCTCATCCGCAAGCGGGCGCCCCACGTCGACCTGGTCGTCGGGACGGGGCAACTCGCCCGGGTGCCGGAACTCGTGGCGAAGGCCAGGGAGACCCGGCGGCCGCAGTACGCCCTGTCGCTCGGCCGTGCCGACGCCGGCCGGCACGAGGTGGAGGCGAGTTTCGTCTCCTTCGACCCGGCCCGCGACGCGGCCGGCCGGCCGGCCGCGTTCCAGGCGTTCGTCCGGGTGCAGCTCGGGTGCGACAAGTTCTGCACCTACTGCGTCGTCCCGAGCACCCGTGGCCCCGAGCAGAGCCGGCCGCCGGAGCACGTCCTGGCCGAGGTACGACAACTGACCGACCAGGGGTGCAAGGAGGTGACGCTCATCGGCCAAACGGTCAACAGCTACGAGTACGAGTACCCCGACGGCCGCCGCAGCCGGCTCAGTGACGTGCTGTTGTCACTCCACGGCATCGCCGGGCTGGAGCGGGTCCGGTTCGTGACCAACTTCCCGAAGGACATGACGGACGACCTCTTGGATGCGGTCCGCGACCTGCCGAAGGTGGTGAAGTACCTGCACGTGCCGGCGCAGTCCGGGTGCGACGAGGTGTTGAAGCGGATGAAGCGGCTGTACTCGGCGGCCGAGTACATGGACATGCTGGCCCGCTGCCGCGAGCGGGTGCCGGGGGCGTCGGTGTCGTCGGACTTCATCGTCGGCTTCTGCGGCGAGACCGAGGCGAGCTTCGCCAAGACGATGGACCTCGTGCGGGCGGCGAAGTTCAAGAACAGCTTCATCTTCAAGTACAGCGAGCGGCCGGGGACGAAGGCCGCCGACCGCTACCCGGACGACGTGCCCGAGGGGGTGAAGAAGCGGCGGAACAACGACCTCCTGGCGGTCCAGAACGCGAACAGCCTGGCCGACCACCGGGCCCGGATCGGCGCGACGGCCGAGGTCCTGGTCGAGGGGCCGAGCAAGCGGGCGCTCTCCCAGGCGAGCGGGGGGCGTCAGCCCCCCGGTGGTCCGCTCCAGTTGACCGGCCGGTCGATGGCCGACCACATCGTCGTCTTCGACGGCCCGGACCGGTTGGTCGGGCAGACGGTGCGGGTCCGGGTCGACGACGCCAGCGCGTTCACCCTCTACGGGCGGGTGGTGACGGGCGAGGGGGTCGGCGGCGACTTCGCGTACACGGCCGACGGCGGGCACCGCGGGGCCGACGCCGACGACGCCCCGGCGTACCCGGCCCCGCTGGAGTTCGCCCCAACCGAGGTGGCGAGCGAGCCGGCGAAGCGGATCGGGCTGCCGGTGGTGTGATGCGGCCGCGTCGGGTAGGATGACCGCCGACCCCCTCCGGAGGTAGCGATGTCGACCGCGAACCCGGACGACTGGATGGCCAAGTACGAGGCCGAGCGGGCGGCCGCCGGGCGGAAGGCCCGGGCCGAGCTGCGGTACGCCGCCGGGTTCCTCCGGCTGCTCGGGGTCGAGCGGGTGACCGCCCACTTCGACGGGGAAGGCGACGAGGGGTTCGTCCAGAAGGTCGAGTACCGCCCGGCCCCGCCGGCCGGCGTCCCCCGCGGGGCCGAGGAGGCGATCGAGGACGCGGTCTGCGAGCTGCTCCCCGGCGGGTGGGAGGTCAACGCCGGGAGCTTCGGGACGGTCGCGTTCGACACCGCCGCCGCCGAGCCCGAGGTCGAGCACACCTGGCGGGAGGAAGAGGAATACGACGAAGACGAGGACGACGCGGAGGGGCCGGACCACTCGGACGTCGAGGGGCGGTGACGTGGCCCACCCGTACCACCACGCCCTGTCGTCCGTCAAGAAGTGGGGCGGGGTCGTCGCCGACTACCTGCCGATCCACCACTGGTTCGACGAGTCGAAGGCGATCGTGGCCGACTTCCGCCACCGGGCCCTGCGGCACCACGCCGAGGGGATCTTCCTGGCCGAGCGGGTGTTCGGCGTCACCCTGACGACCGCCGACGGCCGGGTCGTCCCGGTCCGCTGGGTCGGCGAGCAGCACGTCAAGGAGGACCGCGGCCGCATCCCGTCGGCGGCCGAGTGGCTTTCCGCCATCGCCCCCCGGCCGTGGATGGCCCGGGCCGGCCGGCTGGACGTGGAGGCCGAGCCAATCCCGCCCGATCAGGTCTCGCCCGCCGGAGCCCCGTCATGACCGCCGACCCCGACCCCCTCCCGGCCGGCCTGGCCGACCTGCTCGACAACGGCTTCGGGCCGGCCGGCATGCGGGGGGTGGTGGCCGACTTCCTGGACGAGCACGACGCCTTCTGGGCCCCGTTCTCGACCCTGTTGCGGGCCAGCCGCCTCCGGGCGGACGCCGGCCGCGGGTTCGACAGCGGGTTCCGCTACCGGGCGGCCGGCCCGGGGGTGGTGTTCTTCGTCGAGTCGGTGAACCACACGTCGAAGTGGTTCGGGGCCCCGCCCGACGGGGACGTGCTGCTCGGGGCGTACCGGACCGTCCCCGGCCGGGAGGGGGTGTGGTCCCGGGTGGTGCCGAAGGCCGAGGTGAGTGACGCCGCCCGGGCCGATCTGTGGGCGTTGTTCCCGGCGCCGGACGCGAGCCCGCCCGAAGGGCGACGGTAGCGGATTCCTGGGCCGCTTCGCCCGCCGCGGGGCACCTGTTGGGGAGACGCCCGAGCCCCCGCCGAGGTGTGCCATGACCCCCGCCGCCGTCGCCCGGCTGGCCGCCGAGTCGCTGGACGCCCGGCCCCCGGCCGACCTCCTCCGGCGGTTCGCCGCGTCCCGCGATCCGGAGGCATTCGCCGGGCTGGTCCGCCAGTTCGGGCCGGTGGTGCTGGGCACCTGCCGGCGGGTGCTCGGCCCGGGTGCCGACGCCGACGACGCCTTCCAGGCGGTATTCGTCGCCCTCGCCCGGCAGGCCGGCCGGTTCCGCGACGCCCAAGCTCTACCCGCCTGGCTGCACCGGGTCGCCCTCCGCACCGCCCGCAAGCAGCTCGCCCGGCGGAGGCCGGCGGCACCACCCGCGGCCGAGCCGTTCGACCCGGCCGACCCGTTCGCCGAGGTCGTCTGGAAGGACGTGCGGCGGGTTCTCGACGAGGAACTCGACCGGCTTCCGGAACAGCTCCGCGGGCCGGTGGTGCTGTGCTGGCTGGACGGGCTGACCCGGGACGAGGCGGCGGCCCGGCTCGGGGTGTCGCTCAACACCGTCAAGCGGCGGCTGGACGCCGGGCGGGAGCTGCTCCGGGACCGGCTCCTGCGGCGGGGGGTGGCCCCGGCGGCGGTGGCGGCCGCGACGCTCGACCCGGCCGGGCTGCGGGCGGTCGTCCCACACCACTTGCTCGCCGCCGCAACCGCGGCCGCCCGGACCGCCGCCCCGGCCGGCGGACTGCGGATCATGGCCGCGGTCGTCCTGGCCGCGACGGTGGCGGCCGGGGCCGCCGTCGGAGTCGGGTC
>JAIEQO010000164.1 GCA_019747655.1 Gemmataceae bacterium
GGCCGCCGACGTGCGGACCTCGGCCCGCGGGGCGGCCGTCGCCGTGTACTCCCCGCCCCGGCCGGCCGACGCCGTCACCCCGGCCGCCCCGTCGGCCCGGGCCGCCACCCGCGGCTGCGGGTTCTTCAGGTGCTCCAGCCAGGCCGCCTCCAGGGCGTCCACCGTCGGGAACCCGTACACCTCCTGGACCGCCGCGTTCCAGCTCTCCGGCGTCCCCCGGGCCCGGTCCGGGTCGGCCTCGCCCCGGGTCCCGGTCTCCAGGAACCGCAGGAGCCGCCCCCGCCCCTCCCGCCCGCCGCCGCCCCGGTCGACCAGGTACTGGCTGATCGAGTAGCCCTCGGCGTACAGGACGTGCATGTCCCGCGGGTACTGGGCCAGGCGGAACAGGACCGCGAGGCGGAGGCCCCGGCCGGCGTTCAGGTACTCCCGGCACTTGACGTCGTGGTTGAACCGCTCCTGGTCGTTCTCGCTCAGGACGCTGCCGCCCTCGTCGGCCCACCGGGGGACCGGCCGGCCGAAGTGGTATGCCAGGACGGTGTGGGTGACCTCGTGCGGCAGGACGCTGTTGAGCAGCTCCCGGACCGGGCCGTGAATCTCCATCTCCTGGCTGGTGACGACGCCCCGGCCGCCGCTGCCGCCGAAGGTGAAGGTGGTCGCCCCGCCGGGGGCCCCCTGGCTGACGTTCACCCGCAGGGGGCACGGCCGGGGCCAGCTCGGCATCTCCTGGCCGAGCCACTCCTGGGCCTTCTGCCGGCGGTACTCCTCGGCCTTGTTGCCGAAGGTGCGGGCCAGCTCGGGCGTCGGGGCGGTGGTGACGAAGTTGGTCGTGGTGTGGGTGGCCGCGGAGGCCGGGCCGGCGGCCAGGGCGGCCACGAGCGCGACGGCCGGGAGCCGACGAAGGGTCATTCCCTTGACCTCCGTGGGGTGAGTCATGACGCCGTCTCGGGCCGGGGGCCGGTCGCGTGCGTGCGGTGGCGTCGCAAGTGTAAACGCAACGGCCGTGCCGGGGGCCGGAAGGCCGCGGCCCGGGGGCGAAAGGGTCGGTGTAACGTGCGGGGGGGGACGCGGTTCGGGGATGGGGTGCGTGTGCCGGTTCGGCCGGCGGGCGGCGCGGCCGGTGTAACTTCTACCGTCGGGGCGGGCCGGCGGCCGGCGTGCAACAATTACAAGGGCGGCCGGGCGGGCGTCAGGACGCGGCCGGGGGCAGACCCGGGGTCGGGGTGAAGGTGACGCCGGCGTACACGTCGGCCAGCGGAACTGACACCGGGATGGTCGAGAGGGTGAGGACGGCGTCCGGCCCGACGGCCGGCGGCTGGGGGAGCCAGACCCCGTCCGGCTGGCGGACCCACCGCTCGACGAACGGCTCGTCCTGGGCGACCAGGACGTACTCCCGGAACGACGGGATGTGCTGGTACTGACGGAACTTCAGCCGCCGGTCATACCCCTCGGTGGACTCGGACAGGACCTCGACGAGGACCGTCGGGTTGAGCAGGGTGTCGTCCCGGTCGGCGTCGAACTCGGGCGGGCCGCAGACGACGGCGAGGTCCGGGTAGTAGTACGGCCCGGCCGGGCCGGCCCGGACCTTGAGGTCGCGGGAGAAGGACTGGCAGCCGGTCCCCTTGAGCCGGGTGCCGATTTCGACCGACAGGTTCTCGTTCACCCGGTTGTGGGCCCGGCTGGCCCCGGCCATGTTCCAGGCGGCGTCCCGGTGGAGCGGGTACATCACCCCGTCGACGAACTCGCTCTTGTACTCGGCCGTCCGCTCCCGGGCCAGGTACTCGGCGAGGGTCAGCTTGGTGGGCTTGGGAATGGCGGACATCGGGCACCTCCAGCCGGGCGGGGGCGGCCCCGCCCGGGTCATCGTACCACGGTCACTTGGCCGCCGCGAACGCCTTCTGGAAGGCCGCGACGCCGGCCCCGGGGTCGAGCTTGTAGCCGGACTCGCCCAGCACCAGCTCCAGGGCGCTGACCGCCCCGAGCACCTCGAAGGCGTCGGTGTAGCCCATGTGAGACAGCCGCCAGATCTTCCCCTTGAGCGTGTCCTGGCCGTCGGCCAGCTTGTACCCGTACTGCTTCTCCAGCTTCTTCAGGGCGCCGCTGCCGTCCACGCCGCTCGGGACGGTGATGACGGTCAGGGCGTTGTTCGGCCGCTCGGCGAACACCTCCAGCCCGAGCGCCTTCACCCCGGCCCGGCAGGCGGCCGCGATCCGGGCGTGCCGGGCCCACAGGTTCTCGATCCCCTCGGCCCGGATGCGCTTCAGGCTCGCCCGCTGGGCCTTGATGAGGGTGTTGGCCGGGGTGAACGGGGTGTCGCTCTCGGCGAACGACTTGCGATAGCGGCGGAGGTCGAAGTAGAAGTTCCGGACCGGGGTGGCGTCGATCTTCTTCCACGCCTTCTCGCTGGCCGACACGAACGCCAGCCCGGGCGGCATCATCAGGGCCTTCTGCGACCCGGTCACGCACACGTCGATGTTCCACGCATCGACCCGGCACTCCATCGCCCCGAGCCCGCTGATCCCGTCGACGATCAGGAGGGCGTCGGTCTTGGCCACCAGCTTGCCGAACGCTTCGAGGTCGTGGCCGACGCCGGTGCTGGTCTCGCTCAGGGTGGCGAACACGGCCTTCGCGTCCGGGTTCTTGCCGAGGGCGTCGGCCAACTGGTCCGGCGTGACCGCCTTCCCGTAGGGCACCTCGACGGCGACGATGTTGGCCGCGTGGGCCTTCAGGATGCCCCGCCACCGCTCGCCCCACCGGCCGGCCGTGAGCAGGATGACCTTTTCGCCCGGGGCGAGGCAGGACGACACGGCCGCCTCCATCCCGCCGGTCCCGGAGCTGGTCAGGGTGAACACCGGCTGGCCGGTCTGGAAGACGTACTTCAGGTCCTCGGACACCTCGGCGAGGACGGCCTTGGCCTCGGCCGACCGGTGGTACGTCACCGGCCGGGCCAGCTCCAGCAGGGTGTCCTCCGGGACCGGGGTCGGGCCGGGGGTGAACAGGCGCGGCTTCATCGGACAAGGTTCCGTGGGTGGGGGAGGTAACGGGAGGTATCTTACGAGCCCGTCACCGCCCAGTCGCTTGATCAGGAATATGTACTAAAGAGGCAAAAAGGAGGTTGACAAAACGCGCCCCCCATCGTAGAAAGAACCCGCCCAACCGTTACATCATGCTCGGCAACCGAGGAGAACGGATCGTGAAGCGGAGCTTCGTGACGGCCGGACTGTTCGCGCTACTGCTCGGGGCGCTGATCGCGGGAGCCCATGCCGCGCCGCCCCCGCCGCCCCCGCCGCCCGTCCCGCTGGCGGAGTGGGTGTGGGACGAGGGGATGCCGAAACTCGAACCGATCGCCAAACAGGTCCCGACCGACCCCCAGACTTACAGGATGGTCGCCAAAGGGAGGATCATTTTCGAATCCAAGCAGTCGGTGGTTGTCGGTAAGGACAGCGACTTCCTCGTCCAACGAGCCCCGCTCGTCAACCCGACCTCATTCGAGCTGCCCGGACTCCCGTTCCCCGTCACCGTCGGGGCTCAAGGCAAACTGAGCGTCGCCGGTAAGGCCGACCGGTGGTACTACCCCGTCGAAGGGATCTTTACAATTAACGGTCAGCCGAACGGTCAGCACAAGTCGTTCCTCGGGTCCGACACCCACCGCGTCACGGCCGAACTGACCTACAAGCTCCTACCGACGGATCAGCCCGTCCGAGCCCAGATGGAGCCCGTCGGATACGCCAAGCTGCCCTGACGCCGAACGGGCGGGGTGGCCTGGCGCCGGGCACCCCGCCCGTCACCTTTTACCCACGGACGGTGGCATTATGCGATCGCGTACCGGGTTCACGCTCATCGAGTTGCTGGTGGTGATCGCCATCGTGGCGGTGCTGATCGGGCTAGTCCTGCCGGCCGTCCAAAAGGTCCGGATGGCGGCGCTCCGCTCGAAAAGCATGAACCACTTAAGGCAGATCGTCCTTGCCACCCACGCCTACGCCGACGCGAACGACGGCCGGCTGGCCGCCCTCGACGCCCGTCCGTACCTGCGTGAGGCGGCATACACCCCGGGCACCGGGATGACCGTGACCCTGGGGCCGAGGACGTTCTGCGACATCTTGCCGTTCTTGGACCGGAGGTACGAGGAGATCGGGGGTTACATCTCGATCTACCTGAGCCCGCTGGACCCCCAGGCCGGGGCCAAGCCGCAGGAGGGCTGGGGGTGGGCGCCGGCCAGCTACGCGGCGAACGCCGCGGTGTTCGACGCCCGGCCCATGTTCCCGGCCAAGTTCGCCGACGGGGCTAGTAACACGATCATGTTCGCCGAGCACTACTCCCATTGCGGGGTCGAGCGGTATGAGACGCGGCCCTGGCCCCGCTTCACCTCGGCGGTGAACTTCTGGTACACACAAGACCGTTACTTCGAAAACGCCCACCGGCCGTCGTTCGCGGACGGCGGGCCGGCGTTCGGCGGCAAGAACCCGAAGGACGTGTACCCGATCACCGAGGGGTCCCCGGCTGTCGCCCGGCCGAGCCGCCCGGGGGTGACGTTCCAGACCGCCCCCCGGGTCGAGGACTGCGACCCGTCCCAGCCCCAGACCCCTCACCCCGAGGGGATGCTGGTCGGGATGGGCGACGGCGGCGTCCGGGTCGCCCGCCCGGGGGTCGACCCGGCCGTCTTCTGGGCCGCCGTCACCCCGGCCGGGGGGGAGGTCGTCACCCTCGACTGGTAGCCGACCGACCGCGAACCATCGCCCCCGGCCGGGTGTCCCACCGGCGCCCGGCCGGGTCGTTTCCGGCCTTCGACCCGGAAGGAGGTGACTCATGGACCCGATTGCGACCCGTGTCCGTCGCGTGGCGTCGTGTGTCATCCATCCCTTCCGAGGCGACGAACCCGATGAGCCGGAGGCGGCAGACCAAGGTTGACCTGAGCGGGCTGGCGGCCGACCGCGGCCCGGAGGACGGGGCCGACCCGAAGGAGTTCCACCGGAAGCCGTGGGACGCCCCGAAGCGGGCCGGCCGGAAGGCCCTGCAACTGTGCGGGCAGGCGAAGGACGTGCTGCACGCGGCCCTGGCCGGGTGCGGGGACGGGGTGTTGCAATCGTTGACGGTAACGGGCGTCGAGCCGGCCCCGCACACCGGCCGGCTGCGGGTGACGGTGGCCGTCCCCGATGACGGCACGGTCAGCCGGTCCGAGGCCGAGGAACACCTGGATCGGGCGGCGGGTCTGTTACGGGCCGAGGTGGCCGGGGCGGTCCGCCGGCGGAAGGCCCCGGAGTTGGTGTTCGCGGTGGTGTGACGGCCGACCGGCCGCCGGGACGAACTCTCGGCGGCCGGTCGCGTTACGGGGTCGCCGGCGGGGGGGCCGGGGTGCCGACCTGTTGCCGGACCCAGGCCCGGACGGCCTTGGCCACGACCCCCTGGTCGCCCACCGTGCGGGACTGGTGGAGGAACACGAGGATGTCCGCCGGCGTGACCCCGGGGAGCGCCCGGCTCGCCGGAACTTCGACGTACCGCTTCTTCATCCCCAACTGGTAGAAGCGGAGGTCGTCGCCGTCGAGCCGCCACAACTCGGGCACCCCGAGCTTGGCGTAGATGCCGGCCCGGTTCAGCGAGCTGTTCCACACGTCCACCTCGATGGCGAGGTCCGGGGGCGGGTGGACGCGGAGGTCCAGGTCGCGGACCCCGGCCAGCTTCGGGGCGTTGGCGATCCAGTAGCACCGGTCCGGCTCGATCCCCTTCTTGAGGGCCCGCCGCTGGACGGTGACCGACCCCCCCGGCATGTGCGGCAGCCCGAACTCCTCGGCCATGATCCGGACGAAGTACCCGAGGTTGTCGGCGTCCCGGTCGTGGAGGAAGCTCGGGGCCATGATCTCCAGCTCCCCGCGGTCGTAGGCCAGCCGGGCATTCCCCTTCCGCTCCGCCGCCTTCACCAGACTCAGGTACGTCTTCCACGGTACGTCCGAGAGCAGCACCCGGTCCTTCGGCGGCCGGGTCGGCGGGGGCGCCGGCGAGGCCGGCGGTGGTGCTGTGGCGGTCGGCGTCATGGCGGGCCCTCCGGTCACTTCCCCTGGTTCCAGTAAATCTTGACGTTCTTCGTCTGCCGGCCGCAAGCCACGATGTCCGGCCGGCCGTCGGCGTCCAGGTCGGCGACCGTCAGGTCCTCGACGGCCACCCCGCCCGGGTCCACCAGCAGCCGGTCCCACCTCGCCCCCTTCCCGTCCACGCACTTGTAGACCCGGACGCCCCGGCGGTCGGCGAACGTGTCCCCGGCCTTCGGGTTCGGGTCGTCCCGCACCCCGATCACCAGTTCGTCGGTCCCGTCGCCGTCGAGGTCGGCGAACCAGACCGCGTGACCCCACCGGAGCTTGTTGTCGATCACGTGGCGGTCCCACTTCCGCGGAAGCTCGTCGGCCGGCGGTCGGGTGTACGTCACCACCTGGTTCCCGTGCCACGGCTCGATCGAGGCGAACACCGGCGTGCCGATCCGGGTCGCCGCGGCCTCGCTCGCCCCGCGGCTGCCATTCGGGTCGTCCTGGTTGCCGTTTCCGTACCGGCCGTGGTACACGTGGGGCTTCCCCTGGGGCAGCCGGCCGCCCCGCGAGTAGGCGAGGTCGTGGACCCCCTCATAGCTGGCCGCCATCAGGTTCCACCGCTCGCCGTGCTCGGGCGACTCCTCGGTCTCTCGGGCACGCCGCGGGCGGATGTTGTGGACGACGTACAGCTCCTCCGAGATCACCTCCGGCTTCCAGTTCTCCGGCTTCGTCGGGTCGGCCGGGATCGGGTAGGCGACGATCCGGACCGGCCGGCCGTCGGTGTAGTTCCCCTTGGCGGTACACCCGCGGCCGTGGAGCGGGGCCACGACCACCCGCGGCTTGCCGTCGTTGAAGAAGTCCACCACCCGGACCCGATGCACCGTCGGCTCGTCGCACGGGATCGGGTGGAGCGTCCATTCGTCGTCCAGCGACTTGCCCCGCTTGAGCCATTGCAGGGTGCCCGGGGTGTTTGTGTCGGCCGGGTTCCACCCGGCCCCGACGACCAGTTCCAGGTCGCCGCCGCCGTCGATGTCCAGGGCCACGGCACAGACGTTGTCCGGCTTCGTCTTGCCGTCCAGGATGACCCGCTTCTTCCAGGTCGGGTTCTGATACCACACGACCTGCTTCTGGTCGACCACGACGATGTCGGGCTTCTTGTCCCCGTCGATGTCGGCGACGAGGACCGCGTACCCGATGGACAGGGCGGTGTCGATCTCCTGCGGCTTGAACGTGGGGAAGCCCGCACCGCCCTTCGGCGGGTCGGCCGACCGCCCGACGCCCGCGACCAGCAGCCCGGCGAGAAGGATCACGGTTCGCATCGGCAGCCCTCCGTTGACCGCTCCCGGTAGGGTGGGTCGAGCGGACCGTCCGCGGTCCGCGACGGCCCACCGTCACCCCGTGGTGGGCCGTCGCGTGGCTCCGCCACGCTCGACCCACCCTACCGCCACCGCCTACCGGCCCTTGTTCCAGTAAATCTTGACGTTCCGCGTGTACCGGCCGACGGCGACGATGTCCAACTTGCCGTCGGCGTCCAGGTCGGCGACGGTCAGGTCCTCGACCGCCACCCCGCCCTCGTCCACCAAGAGCCGGTTCCACTTGGTCCCGGTGCGATCGGCAGCCTTGTACACCCGCACCCCGTATCGCTCCGTGTGCGTGTCGCCCGCCTTCGGGTCCGGGTCTTCCCGAACGCCGACGACCAGCTCGTCCACCTGGTCACCGTCGAGGTCGGCGAACACGACCCCGTGCCCGCCGGACAGCCGCTCGTCGACGACGTGCCGGTCCCGTGCCTTACGGCCGTCCGAGGCGTTCGGGTAAACGACAACCTGGTTCCCATGCCACGGCTCGACCGTCGCGTACACGTCGTACAGGAAGGTTTTCCCGTCCGGGTCGTTGCGAAGAATCGTACCGGTGCCGACCTCGCTCGCCCCGCGGCTCCCCCGGGGGGTGGCCTGGTTCCCCTCGCCGACCCGGACGGCCGCCCACCGTCCGGCCGCGGCCGGGCTCAACTCGGTCAACCCCTCGTAGCTGGCGGCGGCTAGCTTCCCGGCCCCCGTCCAGCTCGCGCCGTGGACGACGTGAAGGTCTTCTGAGATGACCGCGGGCTTCCACACCCCGGCCGCGGTCGGGTCCTTCGGGAGGGGGTAGGCGACGATCCGGACCGGCCGGCCGTCCAGCCAGTTCGCCTTCTCCGTCGCGTCCCGGCCCATGAGCGGGACGAGGACGAGGGTTTCGACCTTATTGTCCCCGTCCGCGTCGACCGCCCGGACCCGGTGGACGGACGGCTCGTCGTTCGGGATGGTGTGGACGGCCCATTCGTCGTCAGCCGCCTTCCCGGCCTTCAGCCAGTAGACCGGGTTCGGGACCGGGTGGCCGTGCGGCCCCCACGCGCCGACCACGATCAGTTCGGGCCGACCGTCCCCGTCGAGGTCGACCGCGGTCAGGGCGACGTGGTCGCCCTTCGTCTTGGCCGTTATCACCCGCTTCTTCCACGGGGCGGTGCCCGGGTCCTTGCCGGGGTTCTCGTACCAGACCACCTCGGCCTTGTCGGCGACGGCGAGGTCCGGCTTGCCGTCCCCGTTCAAGTCGGCCACGACCACCCCGTAGCCGATGCCGAGCCGGGCGTCGATCTCCTGGGGCTGGAACTTCGGGAAGCCCGGCGCGGCCGGCGGGTCGGCCGCCCACCCGCCGACGCCTGCGGCCGCCACGGTCAGGATCGCTACCGCCCTCATCCGACACCCCCGGTCGTTGTAAGCTAACCCGATCACCCGCCCCGGCCCAGTTTACCCGACCCCGGCCGGTTGTCAGCCGGTGGGCCGGTCGGGTAGGATGAAACCCGGTTTTCCCTTGAAGGCCGGGACCGGCCCGGCGAATAACGGAACACCCGCCGCCGCGCCCGCCCCCGAGGACCGAGGCCGATGTCGATCCCCGCGTCCCGCCGGCCGGCCCGCGAGTGGCTGCTGCTCGTCCTCGCCCTGGGCATCGTCGGCGGGATCACCGTCCCGCTCTGGCAGATCACCGGGACCGGCGAGAGCCGGGCCGAACTCGCGGCCCGGTGGACCCCCGAGCGGCTGGCCAAGCTGTTCCTCGGGCCGGAGCAGGTCGGGTGTTACGTCTGCGCCGTCTGGGCCCTGCTCATCCTGCAAAGCCGCTACCGGGAAGTCCTCCGCCAGCGGCAGGCGTTCGGGCTCGACCTGCTGCCGACCGAGGAGGGGGCCCGCATCCTCCCGGAGGATGCCCGCCCGCTGGCCCGGAAGGTCGAGGCCGTGACCAACCGCCGGCCGTTCGTCCTGGCCAACATGATCCGGCTGGGGCTGAACAAGTACGCGGTCAGCCGGTTCGCCCCGGACGTGGCCGAGGTGGTCCGCAACCAGGCCGATGTCGAGGGGTCGCGGCTGGTGTCGAGCATGGCCACGGTGCATTACCTGGCCTGGGCCATCCCCGCGATCGGGTTCGTCGGCACGGTCCGCGGGCTGGCCGGGGCGTTCGGGATGGCCGGCGTCACCGACCTGGACATGACGACGTTCACCCGCCAGGCCACCGACCAGCTCAAGATCGCCTTCGACTGCACCCTCGTCGCGCTCCTGCTCAGCCTGGTCTTGATGTACCTGATCCACGTCGTCCAGCGGGCCGAGGAGCTGCTGGTGGCCGACGCCCAGGAGTATTGCCAGGAGCACCTGCTGCTGCGGCTGTACGACCCGGCCGCGGTGGGCGAAAGTGTGAGTGGCTAGTGTGAGTGTGAGTGAAGAAAGGAACCGATCCGAAGCCCGGGGGTCGCCATGCCGGTCACCAGCTATCACGATTTGCTCGTCTGGCAGAAGGCGATCGACCTCGTTGTGGACTGCTACCGGCTTACCAGCCACTTCCCCAGGACCGAGACCTACGGGCTGGCGTCCCAACTCCAACGTGCGGCGGTGTCGATCCCGTCCAACATCGCCGAGGGGGCCGGCCGCGGACATACCCGGGAGTTCATCCGCCACCTCGGCATCGCCCGCGGGTCGTTGTTCGAGGCCGAGACCCAGGTCATCATCTCCGAGCGGCTGAACTACGCGACGGCGGAGGTGACGCGGCCGCTGCTTGCTGCCGTCGCGGAGATCGGCCGGATGCTGCACGGGCTGATCGCGTCGCTGGAACGGAAGCTGGACGAGGGGGGTTGAGGTGATGTGTCCGGCTGGTTTTCACTCACACTCACACTAGCCACTCACACTACTCATGTTGTGGAGCCGCAAGCCCGCCCCGCCGCCGGACCGGTCCCGGGTCGTCGGGCTCGACCTGGACGCGGCCCGGGCGAGGGCCGTCGCCGTCGGCGGCGGGGCCGTCCGCCCGGTCCCGCTCGACGGGCCGGCCGACGAAC
>JAIEQO010000972.1 GCA_019747655.1 Gemmataceae bacterium
GGGCGAACACGGCCGCGTACCGCCGGGCCACCTCCCGCAGGTCCTGCGGCGGCGTGGCGAACGCGGCGGCGACCAGCGGGTTGACCCGGTCGGGCGGGGCCGCGGCCAAGTCGCGGCAGACCTCCGGCGCCTTCGCGGCGAACTCCCCGGGTTGGAGTTGGCGGAAGGCGTGCCAGGCGGCGAACAACGGGTCGGTGCGGCCCGGCCCGGCCAGGTAGTCCCGCCAGCGGCGGACGGTGGCCGGGATCAGGTCGTCGGCCGTCAGAATCTGGTCGAACCCTTCCTCTGGATACTTGTGCAACTCCCCCTGCGCTTCGAGGTAGTCGCCGACCCGCCGCCGGGCCCGGTCCGCGGTCTCCCGCCGCCGCTTGGCCATCGTGTCGGCCAGCTTCTTCTGCCGCTGCCTCAGCCCGGCGGCGAACGCCCCCTTGTCGGGGACCGGCTCGACCGGGACGACCCGCTCGGCCGAACTCCGGAAGACGCCGTACAGGGCGTAGTAGTCGGCCGTCGGGACCGGGTCGAACTTGTGGTCGTGGCAGCGGGCGCAGGCGACCGTCAGCCCGAGCATCCCGCGGGTGACGGCGTCGATCCGGTCGTCGATGATGTCGTGGGTGACGCCGATGAACCGCCGGCCGAGGGTCAAAAAGCCCATCGCCGCCTGGGCGGCCGGGTCGCCGGGGGCGGCCTGGTCGGCGGCCAGTTGGAGGACGAGGAACCGGTCGTAGGGGAGGTCGTCGTTGAGCGACCGGACGACCCAGTCGCGGTACGCCCGGGCGTGGACCCAGAACCGCTCCTCGCGGTCGTAGACGTACCCCTTCGTGTCGCTGTACCGGGCCACGTCGAGCCAGTGCCGGCCCCAGTGCTCGCCGTAGTGCGGCGAGGCGAGCAACCGGTCGACCAGCTTCTCGTAGGCGTCGGGCGAGTCGTCCCCGATGAAGCTCTCGACTTCCTCGGCCGTCGGCGGCAGCCCGGTCAGATCGTAGGAGGCCCGGCGGATGAGCGTCCGCCGGTCGGCCGGCGGCGACGGAGCCAGCCCCTCCTTTTCCAACCGGGCGAGGATGAACCGGTCAATCTCATTGCGGATTGCGGATTGCGGATTGCGGATTGACGGAACGGCGGGCGTGCGGACGGGCTGGAAGGCCCAGTGCGGCGGGGCGGCCGTGGCGGGCTTGGCCGCCTCGCGGCCGGCCGGCCACACCGCCCCCTGCTCGACCCACCTCACCAGCGCCTCGACCTGGGCCGGCTTGAGCGGCTTGTCCGGCGGCATCTTCAGCTCGCCGGCCCGGCGGACGGCTTGAATCAAGCGGCTGTCGTCCGGCTTACCGGGGACGACCGCCGGGCCGCGGTCGCCGCCGGCCAGGACCGCCGCCCGGGAGTCGAGCCGCAGCCCGGCCTGCTGCTTCCGGTCGCCGTGGCACTTGCCGCACACGTCCACCAGGACCGGCCGGACGTGGGCCTCGAAGTGCTCCTCGGGGGTCGGGTCGGCGGCACGGGCCGGGGTGGGGCCCGCGAGGAACGCCGCGGCGAGCACCAGCGACGGGCGGCCGAAACTCACGGTCCGTCTCCGCGGGAGTAGGCGGGGCAGCGTGGCAGGCAGGGCGGCCGGCGGGATGTCTTGAGTTTACCGACCGGCCGGCGGCGTTACAACCGAGCCCGCCGGGGTGCCTCGGACCCGGGCCTGTCGGCCTGGGCTACGGTGTGTCGGGCCTTCGGCCCTCAAGAGTGTGCCCGGAGGGCCGAAGGCCCGCGACAGCATAGCCCAGGCCGACAGGCCCGGGTCGGGTTGCACCGAAGTTACACCTTCCGCCCGAGGCCGAACTGGTCGCCGGCGGCCGCCGGCACCCCGCCCCGGAAGTGGACCTCGACCATCTTCTCGCTGTGGACCTCCCGCCCCTCCTCGTCGGCCGACTTCGCAACGATCGTCTTCGCCGCGGCGTCGATCACCTCGCCGGTGGACGGGTAGGCGAACTTGCCGTCCAGGCTGAACGTCACCCACCCCGGCTGCTCCCGGAGCTTGATGCTCTGGGCGTACTTCGGCGGCGAGGCCGTGGCGTCGAAGACGTGAGCCCGCTCGTTGGCCGCGTCGACCACCCACACCTCCCGCTCGTCCGGGGTCAGCCCGACCCCGTGGCTCGGGCAGCCGTGCCGCTTGACCATGCCCTTGTCGAACCCCGGCACCTCGACCCGGTGGAGCTTCTTGCCGGTCGTGAGGTCGCCGACCTCGAAGCCGAGCAGGTCGTTGACGCAGACGAAGCAGCGGGTCTGGGCCCCGTTCACGGTGAACGGCCGGACCGGGGCGGCGAACGGGCCGACCCGCCCGACCACCTCGTAGGTCTTGGCGTCCGCGATCGTCAGGAGGGGCGACTTCAGCCCGGCCAAGTAAACCCGCTTGCCGTCCAGGCCGCAGACGGTGTTGTGGGCTCCGCTCCTGGTCTCGATCGTGGCCTTCACCTCTCCGGTGAGGGCGTCGGCCACGTTCCAGATGTCCTTCTCGAACGACGGCACGAACAGCGTCTTCCCGTCCGGGGTGGCGGCCAGCCGGTCGCACCCCTGCGGCAGCTCCTTGCCCCAGTCCGTCTTCCCGGACGCCAAGTCGACGCAGTACAGCGCCTCCGGGGTGGTGAAGTGGAGCTTGCGGGTGGCCGGGCTGGCGACCACGCCCTTGACGTTCCGCGGCTTGGCGGCGGAGCTGGCGGTCGTCGGGATGCGCTTGACGAACTTGTGGCCGTCGTCGATGTCGAAGACCAGGACGCCGGCCCCGCCGAACTGGAGGTAGTCGCGGACCCCGGGGCAGACGACGTACAGGAACCGCCGGAGGCGGTCCTCGCGGGCGGCCGCGGCCAGGGGGGAGGCGAGGGCGGCGGCCAGGAACGAGCGGCGGTCCATGACGGCACCGGGGGAGTGGGGCGGTGTGGGCCATTAAACCCGGTCCTGGGCCGCCCCGCCACCGCCTTCCGGCTGACTCGGCGCTGGCGTCGGGCGGTGTTCTGGGTGACAATGCCCGGACACGCCGGAGCCGCCATGAAGATCGCCCGGGTCGAAACCCACGTCTGCCACGCCCGGATGCGGAACTGGGTGTTCGTCAAGGTCGTGACCGACCAGGACGGCCTGTTCGGGTGGGGCGAGGCCACCCTGGAGTGGCACACCCGGGCCGTCGTCGGGGCGGTGCAGGACATCGCGGAGTTGGTCGTCGGCGAGGACCCGACCCGGGTCGAGCACCTGTGGCAGATGATGTACCGCCAGCACTTCTGGCACGGCCACGGGATCGTCCGGGCGACGGCCATCGCCGGGATCGACCTCGCGCTGTGGGACATCCTCGGCAAGGTGTGCGGCGTCCCCTGCTCGAAGCTCTGGGGCGGGCCGGTCCGGGACCACGTCCGGACGTACTGCCACCTCGGCGGCGGGCGGATGGAGGACTTTTACGAGACGGCCGCGGAGGACGCGAAGCGGTTCGCCGACCTGGCCCGGGAGGCGGTCGCGGCCGGGTTCACCGCGTTCAAATGCATGGCGGTGCCGCCGACCATGCCCATCGAAGGGTTGAAGCCGGTGAAGACGGCCGAGGCGTGCGTCCGGGCCATGCGGGAGGCGGTCGGGGACGGGATCGACCTCATGGTCGACTGCCACGCCCGGCCGTCGCCGGCGATGGGGTTGCAGTTTGCTAAGGCGTTGGAGCCCTACGGGCTGTACTTCCTGGAAGAGCCGTGCTGGCCGGAGAGCGTGGACGGGCTGGCGGCCATCAACAAGGCGGTCAGCACGCCCATTGCGACCGGCGAGCGGGTGACGAACCTGGCGGCCTTCCGCGACCTGTTCGCCGCCCGGGCCTGTGAGGTCTGCCAGGTGGACATCACCCACTGCGGCGGGCTGTCCGAGGCGCGGCGCATCGCGGCGCTGGCCGAGGCGCATCGCATCGCCCTTGCCCCGCACAACCCGCAGGGGCCGGTCAGCACCGCGGCCAGCCTGGAGTTCGGCTTCTCCCAGCCGAGCTATGTGATCTGCGAGACGGTCCACGCCGACGTGCCGTGGCGGCAGGATGTCGTCCAGGAGGGCTTCACGGTCGAGCCGCGGGGCCGGCTGGTCCGGCCGAACACCCGGCCCGGATTGGGGATTACGATCAACGAGGCCGAAGTTCGCAAGCACCCGTTCGAGCAGGAAGTGCTGCAACGGGTGTTTTACCCGGACGGCCGCGGTCCCAGGAAGAAGGAGTCCAGATGCCGAAACCGCTTCACGGGGTCCTGGCGATCACCCACACGCCGTTCACCGAGGCGGACACCATCGACGCCGCGACCCTGCGGCGGGCGGTCGACTGGGCGTTCGCCGCCGGGGCCGACGGGCTCGGCACCGGGATGGTCTCGGAGACGTTCCGCCTGACGAGTGACGAGCGGCTGTCACTCGCAGCGATGCTTGTCGAGTTCGCGGCCGGCCGAGGGCCGGTGTTCGCCGCCGTCGGGGCCGAGAGCACCAAACAGGCGCTGGCGTATGCGGTGGCAGCGGAGAAGGCCGGGTGCGACGCGGTCATGGCCGTCCCGCCGCTCACGACGCGCCTACCCGACCGCCATCTCGTCGATCACTTCCGGGCCCTGGCCGACGGGGTCGGCATCCCCGTCATCGTCCAGGACGCCTCGGGCTACGTCGGCCAGTCGATCCCGATCGGCGTTTGCGTCGAATTGCTCGACCGCTACGGCCCCGAGAAGGTCGTCTTCAAGCCGGAGGCGGCCCCGAACGGCCCGACCCTCTCGGCCCTGCGGGACGCCACCGGCGGCCGGGCCAAGCTCTTCGAGGGCTCCGGCGGCGTCTTCCTGATCGACAGCTACCGCCGGGGGATCGCCGGCACCATGCCCGGGCTCGACCTGCTCGACGGCGTGGTGGCGGTCTGGCGGGCGCTGCGACGCGGCGACGAGGAGGCCGCCTACCGGGCCTACTTCCCGGTCTGCGCCGTCGTCGCCCTCGAGCTGCAAGCCGGGCTCGACGGCTTCCTCGCGGTCGAGAAATACCTGATGGTGAAACGGGGCCTCTTCCCGTCGGCCCGCCGCCGCACGCCGTATGGGTGGGACCTCGACCCCGAGACGGCCGCCGAGGTCGACCGGCTGTACGCCCGCCTGCAAGCCGCCCTCTGACCCGGCCCGCCCATGCCGTACCGGCTGCTGTTGTTCCTGTGCCTGGCCACCGTCGTCGCCTACGTCCAGCGGACGGCGATGTCGGTCCCGGCCAAGACGATCCAGGCCGACCTCGGCATCGGCCCGAAGGAACTCGGGCTGGTGATGGGCGTCTGGTACTGGGTGTACGCCGCCTGCCAGCTCCCGTCCGGGTGGCTGGCCGACCGGCTCGGGAGCAAGCCGGCCCTGGTCCTGTTCGCGGTCGGGTGGTCGGTGCTGACCGGGCTGGCCGGGCTGGCCGGCGGGTTCGGCGGGCTGCTCGCGGTGTGGGGGCTGATGGGGGCGGCCCAGGCCGGGCTGTTCCCGTGCGCCACCAAGGCGATCGGGGCGACGGTCCCGAAGACCGGGCAGGCGTTCGCCTCGGGGCTGTTGGCGTGCAGCATGGCCCTGGGCGGGGCCCTCGGCCCGTTCCTGACCGGCCGGCTGCTCGGGCCGCTGACCTGGCCGCAGGTGTTCGCCCTCTATGCGATTCCCGGGCTGGTCTGGGCGGCGGCGTTCGCCGTCGCGGTCCGCCGGCCGGGCGGGACGGCCCCGCCGGCCGCCCTCCCGCCGATGGCCTGGTCCCGGCTGTGGACCGACAACCCGATGCGGCTGCTCTGCCTCCAGCAGTTCCTCCGGGCGTCGGCCGTCGCCTTCTTCTACACCTGGTTCCCGCAGTTCCTCCAGGAGACCCGCGGCGTCACCGAGAAGGCGGCCGGCGACCTGGCCGCCTGGCCGCCCCTGGCCGGGATGTTCGGCGGGCTGCTCGGCGGCGTCTTCTCGGACTGGGTACTGCGGCGGACCGGCAGCGCCCGGCTGGCCCGGCAGGGCATGGCCGTCGGGGCGATGGCCGTCTGCTCGACCGTCGCCACGGTCGCCTACTTCACGCCCGACCCGCGGGGGGTCGCCGGCCTCTTGTGCGTGGCCGGGTTCTTCGGGATGGCCGGCGGGGTGAGCGGGTATGCCGTGGCCATCGCCTACGGCGGCCGGCGGGTGGCCACCGTCTTCGGCACCATGAACATGTGCGGGAACGTCGGGGCCGGGCTGTTCCCGTTCGCCGTCGGCAACCTCGTCGCGTGGACCGGCGACTGGAACACCGCGATGCTCCTGTTCGCCGGGCTGTTCGCCGCCGACGGCGTCATCTGGGCGTTCCTCGACCCGAAGGGCACGCTGTATCCGGAGGAGCCGACGTGACCACGGTTGTCGAGACGCCGCAGAGCCGGTGCGTGGCCGGGTTCGGCCGGGCCGACGTTACCCCACCGGCCGGCATCTACCACCGCATGTGGGGGGCCGCGCTTCATGATCGGGCCACCGGGGTGCATCGGCCGCTAACGGCCACGGCCTTGTACCTGGTCTCGACCGACGCCGCCGACCCGCACCTGATTCTCGGGTTAGACCACTGCCTGCTCGACCGCGACGAGTTCGGCCGGGTGCGGGCGGCGGTGGGACGCGCCGTCGGCATCCCATCCGAAAGCGTCATGGTGTCGATGTCGCACACCCACGGGTCGGCGTGGCTGTCGCGGTCGCGGGCTCACCTCCCCGGCGGCGACCTGATCGGCCCGTACCTGGACGACATGGCCAAGAAGTGCGCGGAAGCGGCCGTCGCCGCGAAAGCCGCTGCGACGCCGGCCACAATCGTCTACGGGACGGCCCGCTGTTCGCTCGCCGCCCACCGCGACTATTGGGACGAGGCCACGAACCAGTTCGCCTGCGGGTTCAACCCGGACGGCCCGGCCGACGACACGGTGTTGGTGGCGAAGGTCGTGTCCGAAGGCGGCCGGACGCTCGGCACGGTCGTCAACACCGCCTGCCACCCGACCACCCTGGCCTGGGAGAACACCCTCGTCAGCCCCGATTACGTCGGGGCGATGCGGGAGGTGGTCGAGCGGGAGACGGCCGCCCCGTGCCTGTTCCTGCAAGGGTCATCGGGCGACCTCGGGCCGCGGGACGGGTACGTCGGCGACCCGGCGGTGGCGGACCGCAACGGCCGGCAGCTCGGGTTCGCGGCCCTGTCGGGGCTGGAGGGGCTGCCGCCGCCGGGGACGCGGTTCGTGTACGCCGGGCCGGTCGCCTCCGGGGCGACCCTCGGCACCTGGCGGCACGTTCCTCTCACGTCGGCAGGTATGGAGGAGTCGAATCAGTATCACGCGAGCAGCTTCGTCGTCGATCTGCCGTACCGGCCGGACCTGCCGACCGAAGCAGCCACCCGGGCCGAACTCGCCCGGTGGGAGGCGGACGAGGCCGCCGCCCGGGCGGCCGGCGATACCGAGCGGGTCCGCGACTGCCGGGCCGGAGCCGAGCGGATGACGCGGCAGCTCGCCCGGCTCGCGGCCCTGCCTCCGGGGCCGGCGTACCCGTTCCGCGTCTCGCTGCTGCGGCTCGGGTCGGCCGTGTGGGTCTTCACCCCGGGCGAGCTGTATCAACACTTCCAGGTCAGGCTCCGGGCGAAGTTCCCGCGGCTGGCGGTGGTCGTCGCCACGCTCACCAACGACTGGCAGCCCGGCTACCTGCCGACCGCCGCCACCTACGGGAAAGGCATCTACCAGGAACTGATCGCGGCCGTCGCCCCGGGCAGCCTGGAAACGCTCACCGAGACCGTCTGTGGGGAGTTGAAGACAGTTTTTGACGGGATAACAGGATGAAGCAGGATCAGGACGAAACCCGAAAAATGCTCTGATCTATTCTGTCCATCCTGTAATCCTGTCAAAAACTCTGCACTCACCCCGACTCGGCGACGAGGTACTTTTTAACGAACCCCTCGTCGAGCGTGACGCCGAGGCCGGGCCGGTCCGGGACCTCGATCCAACCGCCCACGGACTGCACCTGCTCGTGCGTCAGCTCGTGCCGCAGGGGCGAGTCCTCGACGCAGTCCTCGAACAGGAAGGCGTCCCGACAGGTGCTCAGCCAGTGCAGGCTGGCGGCCACCGTCAGCGGGCTGGTGTAGCAGTGGTTGCACAGCCGGCCGCCGGCCTCCTCGACCCGGGCGCGGATGTAAGCGGCATCCGTAAACCCGCACCGCGACAGGTCCACTTGGTACACGTCCAGGGCCCGCCGGTCGATGAACGGCCGGAACGACTCCCGGCCGCACTCCCCTTCGCCCGCGGCGATCGGCAGCGGCGAGCGATCCCGCAGCCAGACGTAGCCGTCGATGTCGTCCTCGTGCAGCGGCTCCTCGAACCACTCGGGTTTGTACTCGGCGAACGCATGAGCCCGGCGGAGGGCCGTCCGGGCGTCGTAGACACAGCCCGCGTCGATGAGGAGCGTCGCGTCGCCGAGCCCGTCACGGGCGCCCTTGACCAGGTCGATGTCGACGGCCTCGGACGTGCCCATCGGCTCCCAGCCGAACTTCACGGCCGTGTACCCCTCGCCGACCCACCGCCGGGCGATGTCGGCCGTCTGCTTCCCGTCCCGGCCGAACAGGATCGAGGCGTAGCCGCGGATGCGGTCGTGCTGCTTGCCCCCGAGGAGGCGGTGGATCGGCTGGCCGAACGCCTTCCCCTTCAGGTCCCACAGGGCCATGTCCACCGCGGCCATCGCCGTGATGCCGACGGCCTTGCGGCCGAAGTACATCGTCCGTCGGTACATCAGTTGCCAGAGCCGCTCGTGGTCGAGCGGGTTCTGGCCGACGAGGAGCTGCCGCAAGCCGCAGGCGATGTTGTGGCTGAACGGGGCGTCGACGACCGCCTTGACGACCTCCGGCGACGAGTCGGCCTCGCCGACGCCTTCGAGGCCGTCGTCGGTGCGGACGCGGACCAGGACCGAATCCTGGCTGCTGGCCGTCTTGGCCGTGATGTTCGGGATGCGGAGGATTTGGCAGACGACCTGGGCGATCTTCATGGCAGCTCCGAGTCGGGCAGAGAAGAGGGCCGCAGATGACGCAGACTTCGGCGCAGATTAACGCAGATTGAATGCACTGATTTTCAAGCGGGTTTCGTCTGCATTTTCTCTGCGTCATCTGCGGCCCCCGTATTGTTCTCGTCTCACGGTAGCGTCCGCGGGTCGGTGTCGTGGGCGATACAGGCGACGCAGTCGCCTTGGGCGACGACGGACGGGGCCCGGGTGGCGACCAGCACGCCCGCCGAGTGGGCCGTCACCAGCACCGGCTCGCGGTCCGGGCGTTCGAGGAAGTGGACCGCCCCGACCGGCTGGCCGGCGGCCACGTCTTCGCCGAGCGGGACGAGGTTCTCGTACACACCGGACTCGGGCGCGAACCGGTAGTCGTCGCGGCTGAGGGCCTGCACCCACCGGGCCGGTCGCGTCCGCGGCACAAACTCGCCGGACAGCACGCCCGCCTGGACCAGCACGTTCCGCAGCCCGGTCTGGGTCAGCTTGTGGACCTGTGCGGTGACGTTCTCGCTCCCGCCCATCTCGGTGGTGACGACCACCTTCCCCTGGTTCTCGGCCTCGACGGGGAGGAGGCCGGTGCCGGCAACATCGGCGTACAGGAAGCAGAGGTCCGAGTTCCAGGCCTCCGCCCCGGCCAGCATGGCGTCCCGCTGCGGCCCCTTCGGGACGAGGTGCATGTGGGCGCAGGGGGCGAAGTCCAGGCTCCGCCCGCCGGTATGGATGTCGACGACCACGTCGGCCAGCGGGAACAGGACGGTGGTGAGGTAGTGGGCCAGGACCTCGCTCGGGGTCCCGGCCGGGTTGCCGGGGAAGCAGCGGTTGAAGTTCTTGCCGTCGAGCGGCGACAGCCGGGTCATCGCCTTCGCGGCCGGCATGGTCAGCGTCGGGATGAGGACCAGCCGGCCCGTCACCTGCCCGGGGGCGAGGTCCCGGAGCAGCCGCATGACGGCGACCTGCCCGGGGTACTCGTCGCCGTGGTTGCCGGCCAGGACGAGCACCGTCGGGCCGGTTCCGCGGGATAGCACCGCGACCGGGATGAGCAGGTTGGCCCACCCGCCGAGGTTGTACGAGTACGGCACGGCCAGGTGGCCGAGCTGCTTGCCGGGCCGGGCGAAGTCGACGGTGGCGACGACGGGCGAGGCGGTCACGCCGTCACCTCATTTCCGGCCGGTGAGGCGGACCCGCCGGCCGGTGCGGCGACGGGGACGAGAACGGCCGCGGGGCCGGGCGGGTGGCGCATGGCGGGGCCTCGGGGCGGGAGACCGGGTGGCCGTGCGCGGTAGTCTACGGACGGGAAACGAACAAGCCCCGGGTCTACCGGGGCTTGCGACGAGTGGAGGTGAGGAGAGTTGAACTCCTGACCTCTTGAATGCCATTCAAGCGCTCTACCAACTGAGCTACACCC
>JAIEQO010000598.1 GCA_019747655.1 Gemmataceae bacterium
GCCGCTGCCACCTGCCCGAGCGCGGCCGTCAGGCCCGCGGCGGACAGGGCGACGCCCCGGCGGCGGAGCCGGACGGCGAGCGCCTTGCGGGCGGTCGCCAGCCGGCTGGAGACGGTCCCCTCCGGGACCCCGAGGGCGGCCGCCGCGTCCTTGCGGGAACGCCCTTGTAGCTCGCACAGCACTACCGCCGCCCGCAGGCCGTCCGGCAGCCGGCCGACCTCCTCGTCCACGAGGGCGACGAGGTCGGCGTCCGCCGGCTCGCTCGGTGGTACGGGCATTCTTGCCCGTGCTTCCCACTTCCGCCGGCGGTCGCTCATGGTGCGGGCTCGCAGGGCGACTCGGGACGCGACCCCGTACAGCCAGCTCGGCAGGGCCGACCGCGGCCGGACCGCCCCGGCCTTCGCCGCCAGCACCACGAACACCGCCTGGAAGGCGTCCTCGGCCAGGTGGTAGTCGCCGGCCACCCGCCGGCAGACCCCGAACACCAGCGGGCCGTGCCGGCGGACGAGGGCCGCGAACGCCGCCTCGTCCCGGGACCGGACGAACCGGCCGAGCAGGTCGGCGTCGGGGTCGGCGGCCCCGGCCGGCGGCCGGCCGAGCCGGGACACCATCTCGGACAGCTTCGCCGTCGCCATGCCGCCCCGGGGGTCGGAGGGGAACCGTCTCGCCGGTGTAATCCACGCACCCCGGCCGGCGCGTCGGTCGGCCGCCGGGATTTTTCCCAGTCTACCCGGCCGGGCGGCCGGGCCGGCGCCGCGCGGGGGTAAAATTGCCGGGGGTTGATGGGTCAGAACGGGAGGCAAACATGCCGCGGAAGGCCGGGCCGCTGGAGCGGATATCGTCGTTCGCTACGAGGTGGACGGGTAGTTCGTGGGCGTTCGCCACGGCCGTGCTGGTGATCGTGGCCTGGGCCGCGACCGGCCCGATCTTCGGCTACTCGGACACCTGGCAACTGGTCATCAACACCGGGACCACCATCGTCACGTTCCTGATGGTGTTCCTGATCCAGCGGGGGCAGAACAAGGACTCGATGGCCATCCAGCTCAAGCTGAACGAGTTGGTGGCGGCCATGAACGGGGCGAGCAACCGCCTCATCAACGTTGAGGACCTGACCGAGGAGGAGGTGAAAATCCTCCACCAGCACTACTGCAAACTGGTGGAGCTGGCGGAGAAGGACGAGAAGCTGACCGAGTCGCACTCGGTCGAGGACGCCGAAGACGACCACGCCGACATGTTGGCCGCCGGGGGTAAGGTTGGGGGCGTGCGGGGGGCGTGAGCCCCCTGATTCATCCCCAGATCAGGGGGCTCACGCCCCCCGCTCGCCCGATCGGTCAGCCGGCGGCCGCGTCGAACAGGCCCGGCCCCTCCGGGGCCTTCGGCCGGGGGGCCGGCTTGCCCAGGACAGTGTACGCCCGGGGCATGGCCACCCGGCCCCGCGGCGACCGGATGATGTACTGCTCCCGCAGCAGGTACGGCTCGATCTCGTCCGACAGGGTGTCCGACGACAGGTTCATCGTGGCGGCCAGGGCCTCGATGCCGGTCGGCCCGCCGGCGAACAGGTCGATCAGGGTCTCCAGGTACTTCCGGTCGTTCTTGTCCAGCCCGTCGCGGTCCACCTCGGCCTTGTCCAGGGCGGCCCGGGTGATCTCCTCGGTCAGCGACCCGTCGTGCAGGGCGTTGGTGTACTGCCGGGCCCAGTACAGCCGGGCGTTGGCCACCCGCGGCGTCCCCCGGCTCCGCTGGGCCAGCTCGACCGCCGCCGTCTCGGTGATCGGCGTGTTCAGCTTGGCGGCGTTCACCCGGACGATCGTGGCCAGGTCCTCGACCGAGTAGAACTCCAGGTGCTCGTGCATCTTGAACCGGTCCCGCATCGGGCCGGAGAGCATCCCGCTGCGGGTCGTCGCCCCGATCAGGGTGAACCGCTTGAGGGCCATCGAGATGGTCCGGGCGCTCATCCCCTCGCCGAGGACGATGTCGATCCGGAAGTCCTCCATCGCCGGGTAGATGAACTCCTCGACCACCCGGGGCATGCGGTGGATTTCGTCGATGAACAGGACGGAGCCTTCGTCCAGGTTGGTGAGGAACGGCAGCAGGTCGGCCGGCTTCGACAGGGCCGGCCCGCTGGTCATCTGGATGCTGGTGCCGAGTTCGTTCGGCAGGACGGTGGCGAAGGTGGTTTTGCCGAGCCCCGGGGGGCCGTCGAAGATGATGTGCCCGAGCGGCTCGCCGAGCTTCTTGGACGCCTTGACGGCGATCTCCAGCCGCTCGGCGACCTTCCGCTGGCCGACCACCTCGCGGAGCAGCTTCGGCCGCAGGGCCGCATCGACCTTGCTGACCTCGTCTGCTGGGGCCGTCGTCAATACCTTCTCGCGGGCCATGTGGTCCCCCTCCCCCCTGTGTTTTTCGCGGCCACCGCCCGGCCGGCCGAACCCCTTGATTTCGGAGCGTATCCCGCGATTTCGGCGCTCACCCACCCTGTCGTACCCGATCACGGACGCGGTCCCAAGTCGTTGCCCCCGAAACACTTGATGTCTGACCCGTCCGATGCCGTATACCACCACGGTCCCGGCTCCCCGCCCCGCTCGCACCAACGTCTCGGGATTCGCACCCCGGCGGTTCTAATGGAGAGGTTAACCGAAACGGCCGGGCGTGTGCGATGTCGGTAGGTCGGCCAATTTGCCGCCCCGAAGGGGCGTCCGGGAATAGCCCGGGGCGCCAGCCCCGGGACACGGGCACCACAGAACGTTGGTAGCCCCAACGGGGCGACCCGCACGACACAGGGTCGCCCCTTCGGGGCTCCGATCGGTTGTTGCGGCCGTCCGCCCGGGGTTGTCACCCCGGGCTATTACCGGACGCCCCTTCGGGGCGGCGGGCCGCATGGTCGGCGGCCCACTCGCGTTTCGCCCGGTCGGCGGCCTCGTCCCACGGTTCCGGCGGTACCGTGCGGGCGAGCCGGTCCAGCAGGTCGTACTGGAGGTTGGCGAGGACGTGCCGCTCGACCACGTCGGGCGTCGCCGGCCCCTTCGTCACCCACAACCGCATGAGGAAGCCGAGCACAATCAGCGCCTCGTTCGGGGTGAGCGACACGTCCACCGTCGTCGGGTCGTGTGGCACCGCCGGCCCGTCCCCGCGGAGGCCGGCGACGACCCGGTCGTCCTCCGCCGCGAACACCTCGGGGCACGGCCGCCGCGGGCGGATGGCGTTGACGACCAACTGCCCGAGCCGGAGGTCGGGGCTCTGCTCCCAGACCTCGCGGATGGCGTCGAGCACGGGGATGATGCGGTTCGGGTCCCGCACGGCCTACCCCTTCGTCGAGAACGCGAGGCCGATGGCCTCCTGGACGGTCTTGAACGGCTTGCCGCCGGTGAGGAGCTGGTCGAGCTTGTTCCGGGCGTCGAGCGGGTTGAGCCCCAGGCCCATCAGGGCCTCGTACACGTCCTCGATCACCTTGCCGTCGGTCGCCCACCCGTTCGCCGACGGCTCGACGGGTGGAGGCGCCGTGGCGGCCACGGGTTCGGCCGCCTTCTTCCCCCGGGGCACTTTGGAAGGCTTGGCGTCGACCACGACCGGCTCAACAGGGGGCTCACGCCCCCCGCTCGCCTGGGAGGTCGGCGGCACCGGCAGCGTCGGCTGGGCCGACATCATGGCGAACCGCGTCACCTTCCGCTTGAGGGTGGTGACGATCTGCTCGGCCGTCTGGGCCCCGATCCCGGGGAGCGTCGAGAGCCACCGGGCGTCCTGCCGCGAGATCGCCTCGGCGATCTCCTTCACGGGGCGGGCCATCGCCTTCAGGGCCTTCTTCGCCCCGATCTTCTCGACCGTGCAGAACAGCTCGAAGAACTCGACCTCGGACTCGGTCATGAACCCGAGCCGGCGGGGGACGAACCGGTTCCCGCCGGCGTTGCCTTCCAGGTACTCGACGACGTGGAACGTCACCTCCCGGCCGGTGTGCAACTGGATTTGGCGGCGGACCATCTCGGGGATCAGGACCTGGTACTCGAACGGCCCGACCGTCACCCGGGCCTCGTCGTCCAGCACCCGGGCCAGCACCCCGGTCATCTTGGTGAGCATCGGCGGGGTCTCCACCGGACCCCACCCCCCAACCCCCTCCCCCGCGGGGGGAGGGGGAGCAAGGCAAAGGACCGGTTGTCTTGCTCCCCCTCCCCCCGCGGGGGAGGGGGTTGGGGGGTGGGGTCGTCTCCGTTCACGCCGCCTCGTCGGGGGCGTCGTCGCCGTCCGTTGGGGCCAGCCGGTCCCGGTTCACCCGGGTGACGGTCCCGGCCGGGGTCGCCCCGACGGCCGCGGCGGCCGCCATGTAGTGGTGGCACAGGGCGATCGCCAGGGCGTCGGCCACGTCGTGCGGCTCCGGCGGCTTCGGCAGGCCCAGCTCCCGCATCACCGCGTTCTGCATCTGCTCCTTGCCGGCCCGGCCGCTGCCGGTGATCGTCTTCTTCACCCGGGCCGGCGGGTAGCTCTTGACCGGCAGGTTCCGCAGGGCGGCGGCCAGCAGGAAGCAGCCGCGGGCGTGGGCCATCAGCACGGCCGTCCGGGGGTGGTCGTAGTGGGCGAACAACTGCTCGACGGCCAGCACCCCCGGCCGGTACTGGTCGATCACCTCTAGTAAACCATCGTACAGCACCCGGACCCGGCGGGAAAGGTCGGGGGCGTCCAGGTCGTCGGTCCGGATGACCCCGGCCTCGCACACCTTCAGGACCCGGCCCGAGGGGTCGAGGACGGCGTACCCGGTGACGTTCAGCCCGGGGTCGACGCCGAGGATGCGGACGGGGGGCGGCACCGGCTGGGCCGGGAAGGGCATCGATAAGTCCCCGCGGGGTGACGTCCGTGTCGGCAGGTGCGGGGGGTCGAGGAGGCTGAGCATGATGTCGGTCGGGGCGGTGTGTGTCGCCGCCCCGGCACCTGGCCCCCGTCCGTGGGGGACGCGGGAGTCTACCCGCGGCTGGGGAACTCGCCAAGCCGGACCGCCGGCCCGGCCCCACCTTCCAGGATAGCAGCAAGCCGAGCCGAGATGGGGAGATGCGGTCGGGCGGGGTCGTGTAGGGCGGGTCGAGCGGTCCGCCAGGACCGCGAGGCCTGCCGAGGGGTGTTGGCAGGCCTCGCCGGTCCTGCGGACCAGCTCGACCCGCCCTACGTCAGGACCGCAGGAGGGCGTACATCCCCGCCGGCACAAGGACGAGCCACCCGAGCATCACGAACAGCCGCCCGGCCCGGGCCGGGCGGCCGCGGGTGGACGCGACCAGCAACCCGGCCGCCGTCGTGAACACGGCGGACGAGACGAGCCAAGCACGGGCGAGCCTCCCGCCGTCGGCCACGCCGAGCAGGAGCAACAAGACGAGCGACTGGCCGATGACCGGGACCACCAGGTCATCGTTCACCGCGGGCCGAGCAGGTGGTTCGGGCGTCACACCGGCCTCCTCACCCGGCCGGCCGGTGGGCGACCGCCGCGCCTGCGACCTCGTCCAGAATAGCCCCGTCGATGAACTTCCGCTTGGTGGGGTCGAACGTCACTGCGGTGACGGGAACGGTCCCGAGTTCCCGGACCGCCTTGCGGTGGAGTTCGGCCCACGACCCGGCGCGGTCGTCCGGCGTCAGGGGCGGCATCCGGTGCACCCGGTAGTCGTTCGGGAAGTCCTCGACCTCCTCGTCGAACGGGCAGTCGAACAGGAACAGGTCGCCCCCGGCGGCGGCGAAGAAGATGCGGGGAACGTCCCAGAAGTCCCGGTAGTCGATCGGCACCCAGCGGGTCATGGCCGGTCCTCCAGCCGGGCCGCTTCGTCCAGGAAGGCGGCATCGACATACCAGTATGAGCCCTCGAACCGGCTCATGTCGAAGGGGATGGTCCCTAGCCACGAGGCCGCCATACCGACCCACCGCTCGTGGAACGCGCGGGCCGACTCCCCGGGGCGGACCGCGAAGTCGTCGTCGCGGACGCCGGGCGGAAGGAGGTACACCGCGTACTCATCCACGTAGTCGTCCCCGCGGTCGTCGAACCGGCAGTAGATGAGGAAGTGCCGGCCGTTGTGGCGGACGTGGAAGACCCGCGGTCCGTCGCAGAAGTACAGGAGGTTGATGGGCGCCAAGTCGGTCATGGCCGACCCTCGTAGGGTGTGTCGAGCCGGCCGGCGGCCGGCGATGACGCACCATCCGTCCGCCTCACCGGTGGGTCGAGCGGACCGCGGACGGTCCGCTCGACCCACCCAACGGGGCCCGTCACCCCGCTCGCCCGGTGGTCCCCCCGGGGCGGTCTTCGAGGGTCACGCCCAACACCGCCAGCCGCTTGCGGATCAGGTCGGTCTGGTCGAACAACCCCTTCTTGAGCGGGTTGTCCTTCGCCGCTCCCTTCGCCTGATCCCGGAGGTTGCCACGCAGGTCGATCAGGAGCTGCATCAACCCCGAGATGATGGCCTGGCTGTCCAAAGGCTGACCCGCGCCACCAGCGACCGAGCGGCCGCCAGCGGACCCGGCCGCGTCGGCGAAGATCGTCTTGGGAGGTTCCAGCTTCAGCCCGAGCAGGTCGCACATCTCCCGGACCACCGCCGCCCCGTCGGCGAACTCGGCCCGGACCTCCGGCTGGGCCTTGTCCGGGTCCTCCAGCTTGCCGGCGTCGGCCAGCTTGTTGAGCGCCGTGACCAGCTCGAACAGCACCCCGACCGCCCCGCCGGTGTTGAAGTCGTCGTCCAGGTGCTCGTTGAACCGCTGCTGGAACTTGACGTACCGCATGGCCATCGTCCGGGCCGCGCTCCCGGCCCCCGGCGGCTTCACCCCGGCGAACGGCGTCCCGAGCACCCGCCCGACCCGGCGGGCGAACTCCTCGAACGTCCCGAACGCGGTCTTCGCCGCCAGCATGTTGTCGGGGAGCGGCAACCGCCTCCCGGTCTTGTCCTCGGACCAGTTGCCCATCTCGATCGGCGAGCGGTAGTGGGTCTGGAGGATGAAGAAGCGGATGGCGTCGCCGGTCATGTGCGGCAGGGCGTCGGCCACGTTCACCACGTTCCCGACCGACCCGGCCATCTTGTCCTTGCCGAGCTTGAGCAGCCCGTTGTGCATCCAGACGCGGGCGAACGGGACGCCGTTGGCGCTCTCGCTCTGGGCCAGCTCGTTCTCGTGGTGCGGGAAGGTCAGGTCGAGGCCGCCGCCGTGGATGTCCAGGGTGTCGCCCAGGATGGCCTTCGCCATCGCCGAGCACTCGATGTGCCAGCCCGGCCGGCCCTTGCCCCAGGGCGAGTCGAACTGGACCTCGGCCGGCTCGCCCGGCTTGGCGCCTTTCCAGAGGGCGAAGTCGCCGGGGTTGTGCTTGCGGTCGCTCACCTCGATCCGGCTGCCGGCCTCCAACTGCTCCGGGTCGCGGTTGCACAGCTTGCCGTAGTCCGGGTCCTTGGCCACGTCGAAGTACACGTCCCCGCCGGCCGGGTAGGCGAAGCCGGTCTCGACCAGCTTGCCGATCATCTCGACCATCTGCGGGATGTGGGCGGTGGCCTTCGGGAAGTGGTCGACCCCGGTGACGTTGAGCTTCTTCAGGCAGTCGAGGTAGTCCGCGGTCATCCGCTCGGCCAACTCGGGTACGGTGGTCTTCAGCTCGCCGGCCCGGGCGATGAGCTTGTCGTCCACGTCGGTGATGTTGACCACCCACGTGACCTTGTACCCGAGGTACGCCAGGTAGCGCTTGACGGTGTCGAAGATGACCGGCCCGACCATGTGCCCGATGTGGGCCGGCTTGTACACCGTCGGCCCGCAGACGTACATGCCGACCGGCTCGCCCGGCTTCCGCGGGAACGGCTCCTTCTTCCGGGAGAGGGTCGAGTACACCTGCAAGGGCATAGCGTGGTTCCTGGGGAGCCGCACGATCACACAGAAAAGGCACGATCAGACAAGAAGAGTTTGTCCGGATCGGGTTTCATCGGTCTTCATCGTGCGGCTGGTCTTTCCGCTGTAGCAGTACAACCGCGTGGCAGCCGAGGGCCTCGGCCCGGCCGATGTGCCCGACCTTCTCCCCGGTCTTGGCCTTCACGCTCACCGCGTCCGCGGGGACGCCCAGTAGCTCTGCCAGGTTCGCCCGGATGGCCGCCTTGACCGGCCCGAGCTTCGGCTCCTGGGCGAACACCGTCACGTCCAGGTTGACCACCCGCCACCCGGCCCGGGACAGTCGTTCGAGCGCCCCGGCCAGGAACACCCGGCTGTCGGCGTCCTTGTGGGCCGGGTCGGTGTCCGGGTACAGGTCGCCGATGTCGCCCAGGCCGACGGCCCCGAGCAGGGCGTCGGTGACGGCGTGCAGGACGATGTCCGCGTCCGAGTGCCCGGCCAGCCCCTTCGGGTGGTCGACGACGACGCCCCCGAGGACCAGCCGGCGGCCGGCCTCGAGCCGGTGCGTGTCGTGGCCGGACCCGACGCGGAACACGGCCGGCCCTCCCGGGGTTGGTGGGGACGATTGTAGCGGCGTGGCCGCGGGCCGGACAACGCCGCCCGCCGGGGCGGGCCGCCGGACGGACGAGGCGGCGCAAGACAGACCGAACGGGGGGTTAGGCCGGGCTAAGCCCGGCCGCCCCCGGAATCGATGAAAAACGGCTCATTCCGGCCCGCCGGCTACCCTCTCCGGTCCCGCCGCGCGTAGAATCCGGGTAGGTCGGGACGGATTGTCGCCAGTTCGCCACATCGCCCGAACTCTGGCCGTCATCCTACGATCGGACTTACGCCCGTCAGACCTGGCAGCGCGCCGGGCCGGGCCGCCCTCGTCCCCTGGTCGCTACCCCGGAGCCCCGCATGCTCTCCCGCCTGCGCCGCGGCCGGTCGGCGTTCACGCTGATCGAGCTGTTGGTCGTCATCGCCATCATCGCCGTGTTGGTCGGGCTGCTCTTGCCGGCCGTCCAGAAGGTCCGGGAGGCGGCGTCCCGGATGTCCTGCCAGAACAACCTCCACCAGGTCGGCCTGGCCCTGCACAACTACGAGTCCGGGCTCGGCACGTTCCCGACGGCCGGGTCGAACTCCGGCGGGTTCGGGGCGACCGGCATCCCGTTCGAGACGATGGGCTGGGCGTACCAGCTCCTGCCGTACGTCGAGCAGGACCCGCTGTACCAGGTCGGGCGGGCGGTCGGCCCGTACACCGGGAGCCCGACCCTCGGCGGGAAGGCGATGGTCGAGGTGCCGCTGAAGGTGTACACCTGCCCGTCCCGGTCGAACCGGCTGTCGATCCCGGCCTCCTGGGGGACCGTGTACGCGATGGGCGACTACGCCGGGGTGATGACCGAGTGGGGGTTCGAGTACCAGTCCACCGCCCCGCCGAACGCGAACGAGCCGAACACGTTCAAGGGGGTGATCGTCAAGGGCGGGCACGTCCGGACCGACGACGCGACCAAGACGGTGAAGACCCCCGGGCTGGCCGCCGTGAGCCTCCCGGACGGGTCGTCGAACACCATCGCCGTCATGGAGAAGTCGGTCAACGCCCGGTTCGCCAAGCCCGACCCGGGCCCGTGGGACTGGTGGGACCTGCCCGGGTGGGCCCACAACGCCGACTGGGCGACGATGCGGCTGATCGGCAACTGGATGCCCCTGATCCCCGACAACCAGGACCGGACGGCGGCCGGGCTGGGGTGGTGGCTGGTCCCGAACGGGAACGGCCGGACGACGGAGTTCGGGTTCGGGTCGGCCCACACCGGGGTGGTCAACGCGGTGTTCGCGGACGGGTCGGTCCGGGCCGTCAAGATGACCGCCGGGAACACCGGGAACAAGGACTACCAGGACGCCAACAGCATCCTGTACCGGCTCGGCCGGCGGGACGACGGCGCGCCCGTCGACCCCGACGCCTACTAACCCTCCCCGGCGAGCGGGGGCGTGAGCCCCCTGATCTGCGGGATCAGGGGGCTCACGCCCCCCGCTCGCCGGTTCTATGAACCCCAGGAGCTTACACCACGATGCGACCGACGCGGAGGTGGGCGGCCGCGGCCGCCCTGGCGGCCGGGCTCGCCGGGCTGACCGGCTGCGGCCGGGACGGGACGGCCGACGCCGTCGCGGCGATGAACACGTCGAACGCCCAGCGGCTGGCCAACCTGTACGCCGCCCACCAGAACTTCAAGGGCGGCCGGGGGCCGAAGGCCGAGGCCGACTTCAAGACCTACATCCGGGAGTTCGACGCCGCCAAGCTCGGGATGATGGGGGTCGACCCGGCCAACGTGGACGCCGTCTTCACCTCCGACCGGGACGGCCAGCCGCTCAAGGTCCGGTACGGGGTGGGCGGCGGCCGGGGGTCGTCCGACGCCGTCGTCTTCGAGCAGGGCGGGAAGGACGGGAAGAAGCAGGTGGCGTTCACCGACGGCAAGCTGGTCGAGGCGGACGACGCCGAGTACAAGACGCTCCTGGCCGGCAAGGGCGAGCGG
>JAIEQO010000480.1 GCA_019747655.1 Gemmataceae bacterium
GATCGGGGTCGCCGGGCTGGCCGCGGCCGGGCTCGCCCGGCTCGGGCTGGCCGAGGCGAACGTGGCCATGACCTTCCTGGCCGGGGTGGCGGTGGTGGCCGCCCGGCTCGGGCGGGGGCCGGCCGCGGCCGCCAGCGTCGCCTCCGTCCTCCTCTTCGACTTCTTCTTCGTCCCGCCGTACTACTCCTTCGGCGTCTCCCACACCGAGTACCTCATCACCTTCGCCGTGATGCTGGCCATCGGGCTGCTCATCGGCACCCTGACGGCCCGCCTCCGGTCGCAGCTCGACGCCGGCCGGGTCCGGGAGCGGCGGCTGGCCGCCCTCGTCCACCTGGGAAAGCTCCTCGGGGCCGTCTCCGGCGAGGCGTTCCTGGTGGCGGCGGCCGGCCGGCAACTCGCCGACCTGCTCGGCGGGGAGGTCGTCATCTACCTGGCCGGCGACGCCGGACCCCGGCTCGCGTACGGCGAGGGCACGGCCGTCGCCGCCCACCCGGTCAGCGGGCCGGCCGCCCACTGGGTCATCGGGCACGACCAACCGGCCGGGCTCGGGACCGACACCCTGCCGAACGCCTCGGCTCTGTTCCTGCCGCTGACCGGGTCGCAGAGCACGGTCGGGGCGGTCGGGGTGCGGGCGGCCGGACCGGACGGCCGGCTCACCCCCGACCAGCGGCAACTGGTCGAGGCCTGCGGCGGCCAACTGGCCCTGGCCCTGGAGCGGGACCGGCTCACGCTGGCGGCCGTCGAGGCCGAGTCCCGGGCCGAGGCCGAGCGGGTCCGCAACACCCTGCTCAGCGGCGTCTCCCACGATCTCCGGACCCCGCTGGCCGCCGTCGCCGGGGCTGCCGACGCCCTGCTCCACACCCCGCCGGCCGACGACAGCACCCGCCGGCAGTTGCTGGAGACGATCGCCGACGAGGCGGGGCGGCTCGGCCGGCTGCTGGAAAACGTCCTGCAGATGTCCCGGCTCGACGCCGGGGCGGCCCCGAACCGCCAGTGGCACGTCCTCGAAGAGGTGGTCGGGTCGGCCCTCCATCGGACCCGGCGGGAGCTGGAGGGCCGGCCGGTCGAAGTCCGCATCCCCTCCGACCTGCCGCTGGTGTTCATCGACGGGCTCCTCCTGGAGCAGGTGTTCGTCAACCTCCTGGAGAACGCCGCCCGGTACACCCCGCCGGGCACCCCGGTGACGATCACGGCCGGCGTCGAGGGCGACCGGATCGCGATCCGGGTTTCCGACACCGGCCCCGGGCTGGTCCCCGGGACCGAGGAGAAGGTGTTCGGCAAGTTCTACCGGGCTGCCCCGGCCGACTCGGCCCGCGGGAGCGGGCTCGGGCTGGCCATCGGCCGGGCCGTCGCCGAAGCCCACGGCGGCACCCTCACCGCCCGCAACCGGCCCGGCGGGGGGGCCGAGTTCACCCTCCGGCTGCCACTGGCCGAGGACGCCCCACGGGTGCCGGTAGAATGACCTCCCATGCCGCCGAACGACCCCATCGTACTGCTGATCGAGGACGAGCCGCCCATCCGCCGGTTCCTCCACGCCTCGCTGACCGGCCAGGGCTACCGGGTGGTCGAGGCCCCGTCCGGCGAGGAGGGGCTGAAGCTCGCCGCCGAGCGGCCGCCCGACCTGGTCATCCTCGACCTCGGCCTACCCGGGGCCGACGGGCAGGACGTGCTGCGGCGGCTGCGGGAGTGGCTGTCGGCCCCGGTCATCGTGCTTTCCGCCCGCGACCAGGAGGCCCAGAAGGTGGCCGCCCTGGACGGCGGGGCCGACGACTACGTCACCAAGCCGTTCGGGCTCGGGGAGCTGCTGGCCCGGATGCGGACGGCCCTGCGGCACGCCGCCCGCCCGGCCCCCGAGCCGGTCGTCGCGGTCGGCGACCTGTCGCTCGACCTGGCCGCCCGGCTGGTCACACGGGCCGGGGCCGAGGTCCACCTGACCCCCCTGGAGTACAAGCTGCTGGCCACCCTGATGAAGCACGCCGGCAAGGTGCTGACCCACCGGTTCCTCTTGAGGGAGGTGTGGGGGCCGGGGGTGGCCCACGAGACGCACACCCTGCGGGTGTTCGTGGCCGGACTGCGGCGGAAGCTGGGCGAGCCGGCCCGGCCGCGGTATCTGCTGACCGAACCGGGGGTTGGATACCGGTTCGCGGCGGAATGAGTGCGGCCGTGGGGTACACCCCTCCCCCCCTCTGCTCTTGCACTCGCCCTTTTGCTCGATCTAACCCGTTGCGGGCGAACCAATACCGAAGGCCGCGACCGGCGATCGGGGTGTGCGAGGCGGTCACGGTCGGTCGCGGAATTCGGCCGAACTTCTTGACCGGTTTGGACTTCCGACGCCGACCGAGCGATCCCGTATACCGCCACGGTCGCAGCCGCCTTGCTCCGGCAAAGCACCCCCGCCCGGGTGACGGCCGGTCGCGGGGTGATCGATTCGGTTTGGCGGCGGGTAGAGGTCATGAGACGGTCCTCGGCTCGTCAGGGCCGGACCCGAGGCCCCGGTGTGCGGTGGCAGGGTCATTTGACCCGGCGCCCATTACTATACAAAATATCACATATTGGGCAGGTTGTCCAGCCCGGTTGGGGCGGCGGCGCCGGCCGTCCGGTTGGTCCAGGTGGACGCCCACAGCTACTAGAATTGCCGTCGCAAATCTGCTCAGTTTGGCAACTTGCAATACTTGCACTTTTTTGCTTGCAGAGCGTGTCAGACAGTTGGTAATATCCCACCACATCGCCCCAATCCGCGAGGGCGGATCATGGGTACCCGGATCGTCGCTCTGGTCGGCCTGGCTGTGCTCGGTGGTGTGTTCGCCACACGAGTGTTTCAAACTCGGACCTTACCTTCTGCCGAGACGGTCGAGCAGGCCCCCCCGCTATTCGTTCCCACCAGTCTCGACCTCGGAGAGGTTTGGGAGGCCGAGGCCCACACCGTTCAGTTGCCAGTCGGGAATCACTCAACAGAGCCGGTCCGGGTGGACGGCTGGGACCGCACGTGTGCCTGCCTTACGGTCGACCCATCGGAGTTTACTGTCGCTCCCGGTGGAACTCAGGTCGTCAGTGTCCGCCTGAACTTGACCGGCAACGGCGCCAAACCAACCTTTCGTGACGCGACTGACCGCCCGTTCCGGCGAGCGTTTGGTCAGCCCGGCGTGGGCGATTACCGCACGGGTCAAAGAAGCCTTTCTGAACCTTCCCCCGTGGATCGATTGTGGGCAGCTTCACGAAAGCACGGGCGACGCCGGTACAACCTCGTTCGTGGTCGAGTCCGTCACCCCAATCCGCGATCTGGTCGCCGCTGTCGAACCGGAACTGGCTCGGGCGACTGTCGAGCCGGTTGACCCTACCGGCTGCCGCCATCGGGTGACGGTCAGGCCAGCGGTACGCATTCTCGGAGAGCGTGTCGCCGTACTGCGGCTGACGGCAACGTCCGCCTCCGGTGAGGTTCTACCACCCCGCCGAACGAGGATCGTCTACCAGGTCGTGACCGACGTTCAGCCGTCGGTCCGCCGACTCCTGCTCGGCTCGGTTGAGGCAGGACAATCGACATCCGACGTGGTCGCGTTTCGGTCACTGACCGGCCGCCCGCTCGTAGTCGATGCTCCGACCCGACTCCCGCCGGGGATCACGGTTGAGCGACACCAGGGGGCACACACACCGGCGTTCACACTTACAGCCTGTGGCACGGGCGGTAACTTGCTCCCCTTGGACTTCCGAGTTCGGCAGCCAGGCCGAGAGCCGTACGTCGTCCGGGTCGAGGTTGCGTTTCACGCAGCCGAACCGGTGGTCTCACCGAGAGAACGGGAATGAGCCGGCGATCTGTGGCAACGGCGGGTCTACTGACCCTAGCCACCTGCCAGTCTCTCGCAGCCCAGCAGGCAACATCCTCCCTGCGGATGGATGATGTCCGCGAGGCGTGGGAGCAGCGTGCTGCGAAGGTCCGATCGTGTGCATTCGAGTGGGATCAGGAGGTGTTCACCGTCGTGGGTGGGGACTCGGACGGCCGTGTGGGCCGGGATGGCAAGCCGCTTCCCCCGGCACCTCCGGAGGACCACCGCTATACGTCCCCATGCCGACTCCAACTCGACGGGGTCAAGCTAACGTTTCGGTACACCCGACGATTCTGGCGAGCGGACGAACGCCGGTACGGGGACATGCCGACCGACCTGAAATACGAGGGCTCGAAGCAACTGTTTCTCGACCACCCGGGCTATACAGAATGGCCCGTCGCGCTCATCCGCCCGTCCGGCCGCGGTCCGGAGTTGCCGTCTCACCTCATCCCGGTGCTTCGCGCGGTACGAGGAACCAACCCCACGTTTAACGGCGAAGACTTCGACGAGTACAAGGTGACCGGAGCGGTCCTGCCGCTGGGCGGCCGACGCTGTCACGAGTTGGCTGTACGTGGGGGGCCGGCCCGCCCGGAACGGCATCTATGGATCGATCCGAGCCGTGGTCACGTGCTGGTGCGTTACGTACTCGGTCCGGCCGGTAAACCCCGACACCAGATCGACATCCAGTACCAACCCGATTCGGTGGCCGGGTTCGTGCCGACTGGCTGGAAGGAGGTGGAAACGAGCGTCGATACCGGTCGGATCATTTGTATAACTACGGCAAAAGTCACATCGAATCAAGTCAACCCCGTTGTTCCCGAGGAGGTGTTCCGTTTCGATTTACCACCCGAAACCTTCGTCGTAGACGAGACCGGAACCGGTCCCGCAAAATACATCACGAAACCCGACGGCGGTAAGCGGGTAGTTCAGCCGGGAGAGATGGGGAAGTCGTATCAGGAGTTGCGCGATACCCCGGGCCAACCGCAGCCGACACTGATGAACTACCGGTGGTGGGTGGTCGGGTTGGCCGGGTTAGTCGGAGGGTGTCTGGTGTTCGCCCGGATCAGGCTCGTTCGCCGCCGGACGCCTCAACCCGGGGGACCTCGTCCGGACAACGCATCCACACCGAAGGAGATGGACCAATGATGCGGCGAGTGATCGACACGGGCATCGTTTTCTGCGCCCTCACGGTCTGCGGACTGATATCGGGGATCGGGGAGTTGCTCGCGGCCCCCGGCGACTGCGACAAGGAATGCCGCGAGGTGCTCGTCGTGGCGGTGGACCGTGGCGCGCCGCTGGGACTCCGGTGTACGAAGAACAAGTTCAACGACTGCAACGTGTGCGTGAACAGCGGCGGGTGTGACAAGAATGTCGCGGCCAAGGGCGGGACCTGTAATCCCACCGCGCTCAATCAACAGGACTGTCAGCCGAACCCCTGCACCATCCTCTGCAACGCTCCGGCGGTCGGCACCACCTACGAGGCCCACACCAACGACCCGATCGCGAATTACAAGGCGAACGGGCAGAAGGTTCATGTATGCGAGTTTAACTAAACGTTGTCAGACAGGGCGGTAACTCATCACGCAGCCAGGACGTGCGGTTGAGTCGTACAGAATTTGGCCGGTCGCAGCATGGCGTGGAGGGGGCAATGGCCACGACCGCGAAGGACCGTGATGGCTGGCGGGCAGGGGTCTCCCTGATCGAGTTAACGGTCGTCGTCGCGGTGTCCGGGCTCCTGATCGGCCTTACCATGGGAGCGGTCCAACGCGTCCGGGGGGCGGCCGCCCGGGCGGCTTGCATGAACAACGTTCGCCAGATCGGCTTGGCTCTGCACCAGTTTCACGACGCCCGGGGGATGTTACCCCCTGGCGTCAGCTCGCGGGGTGGGAAGGATTCTCAGCCTTTCGTCGGCTGGTCTGCCCAAATCCTCCCCTACCTCGAACACGAGGCGCTTTGGGCCCAGTCATTAGAGGCGTACCGGGTCACGGCTGACTTCGTTGCACCCCCGCACCCTGGCCGGACCTTACTCAAGGCGTTCGCCTGTCCCCTGGACTCGCGGGTCGGGCCCGCGGGCGGCGGAGGGCGGATGGGAATGGGGCTGACCTCGTACTTGGGCGTAGAGGGACTGAATTCAGCTCGTCAGGACGGTGTACTGTACCTCGACTCGGCCACCCGACTCACCGATGTGGTCGATGGAACCTCGTCGACGCTGATGGTCGGCGAGCGGCCACCCAGTGCGAGCGGCGTGTACGGGTGGTGGTATGCCGGGTGGGGTCAAGAGAAAGACGGATGCCTGGACTTGACGCTTGGCGTCCGCACGAAAAACTACTCGGTTTACGACCGCGACTGTCCAACCGGGCCGTTCCCCTTTGCCCCAAAACGGGCGGACGATCCGTGCCACCACTTCCAGTTCTGGTCCCTCCATACAAATGGTGCCCATTTCTTGTTCGTTGATGGCTCCGTAAGTTCACTGAGCTACCGAGCTGACGGCTTGCTGCCGGCTTTAGCCTCCCGCGCTGGTGGAGAGGCGGCCCAACTACCGGAGTAACACCCGCCCGGAACCAATCACGCCGGTGCGACCGTCGGGCGGCGGCCGCCGGCAGCGGCGCCATCCTCTTGCGGTCGCCCGGCCGTCCTGTCAGACTGGGGCCAGCCCCTCCACCTCCCCGGTCCGCCCATGCCCGCCCCCGCCGAACCCCGACCGCCGGCCGCCCCGCCGACCGACGAACTCACCGGGCCGTACCCGGACCGCCCGCCGGTCGACCGGCTCGGCACCCCCGCCGAGGCCGACAGCACCCGCCCGCCGGACGGGTCGGTCCCCGACCCGGACGCCACCACCGACCTGTCCGACGACCCGGCCGACACCCTCCACGTCGGCAGCCTGGGGGCGTACCGGCTGGTCGGGCGGCTCGGCCGGGGCGGGATGGGGGAGGTGTGGGCGGCCGACGACCCGGCCCTCGGCCGGCGGGTGGCGGTGAAGGTGATGCGGCCGGGGGTCGCGGCCCGGCCCGGGGCCCGGGACCGGTTCCTGCGGGAGGCCCGGGCGGCGGCCGCCGTCCACCACGACCACGTCGTCCCCATCTACCACGTCGGCGAGGACGCCGGCGTCCCGTACCTGGTCATGCCGCTCCTGGAGGGCGAGTCGCTGCACGACCGGCTGAAGCGGGGGCCGCTGCCGCCGGCGGAGGTCATCCGGGTCGGGCGGGAGGCGGCCCTGGGGCTGGCCGCGGCCCACGACAAGGGGCTCGTCCACCGGGACGTGAAGCCGTCGAACCTGTGGCTCGAAGCCCCGACCGGCCGGGTCAAGGTGCTCGACTTCGGGCTGGCCCGGGAGGCGGTGGCGGGCGACGGGGCGTTCACCGGCGGCGGGGCCGGGACGCCGGCGTACATGGCCCCGGAGCAGGCCCGGGGCGACCCGCCGCGGCCGAAGGCCGACCTGTTCAGCCTGGGGGCGGTGCTGTACCGGGCGGCGACCGGGACGCCGGCGTTCGACGGGCCGACGGTGACATCGGTGCTGCTGGCCGTGACCGGCCGGACCCCGCCGTCGGCGTCGGCGGTCAACCCGGCCGTCCCGCCCGGGCTGTCCGGGCTGATCGACCGGCTCCTGGCGAAGGACCCGGCGGCCCGGCCGGCCAGCGCCGGGGCGGTGGCGGTCGAGTTGGAGGCGCTGGCGAGCGGGGGTGCCGCTCCGACGGCTGTAACGGTCGCGGACCGGTCGGTGCCCCGACGGCGGCGGGGGTGGCTGGTGCCGGTGGCGGTGATGGTGGTCGCGGCGGTCGGCGTCGCGGGGTGGTGGCTGTCCCGCACGCCCCAGGCCGACGCCACCCCGGCCGCGGCGGGAACCGACACCCTTCCGCCGGCGAACCCGCCCGGGCCGGTTGCGTACACCGGGTCGGTGGACCTGCTGGTCGAGCGGGAGGACGCCGACGGCACGCTGGTGGCCATGCCGCTGTCCGACACGCGGGTGATGCCGCTGCGGCCGGGGGACCGGTGCCGGGTGGACGCGGCGGTCAGCCCGCCGGCGTACCTGTACGTCTTCTGGATCGACGAGGTCGGGCAGGCGCTGCCGCTCTACCCGTGGGCGCCGCTGAGGTGGGGGACGCGGCCGGCGGCCGAGGAGCAGGTCGGTGAGAAGCGGATCAAGGACGCGAACGGGAACTGGTTCAAGATCGGCGGGGACGCGGCTGGGATGGAGACGGTGCTGATGCTGGCCCGGCCGACGAGGCTGGGGGCGACCGACGACGAGGTGAAGCGGTGGTTCGCGGGGCTGAGGCCGCTGCCGATGCGCGGCGAGCGGGCCCGGGCGTGGTTCGAGAACTTCGAGCTGCTCACCAAGGACCGGACGCGGGCTCCGGTCGAGGGCGACGGGCTGCCGGCGACGTTCGGACCGGTCGAGTTGCAGGAGTTGCTGAAGGGGCGGGTCGGGCCGCACGCGGCGTTCGCCCGGGCGGTCAGCTTCGCCCGGCTCGGGGCGGCGAAGGGAGGCGAGTGATGCGGGTCTTCGCGCTGGTGCTGGCCGGGCTGTTCGTGACGGTCGCCGCCCGGGCCGACGACCCGCCGGCGGCCCCGCTCCCGCCCGAGATCGTCGCGCAACTGGCGGAGATGCGGCGGCTGAGCGAGGCCGGGGTCAAGGCCTACGCCGCCGGCAAGTTCGACGACGCCCGGGAGCCGCTCGAGCGGGCCCTCGCGGTCGCCCGCCGGCTGCACGGGACGGCCGACCACCCGAACGTGGCCGGCGGCCTGGCGAACCTCGGGGCGGTGGCCCAGGCCCGGGGGCGCCCGGCCGAGGCCGAGCCGCTGTACCGGGAGGCCCTGGCGATGCGGCGGCGGCTGAGCAAGGGCCGGGACGACCCGCTCGTGGCCCTCACCCTGAGCAACCTGGCCCGCGCCCTGAAGGGCCTGGGCAAGTTCGCCGAGGCCGAGCCGCTGTGCCGGGAGGCCCTGGGGATGCGGCGGCGGCTCCTCCCCGACGGCGACCACCTGGACGTGGCCCTCGCCCTCAGCGACCTGGCGGATGCGCTCCGGGGCCGCGGGAAAATCACCGAGGCCGAGCCGCTGTACCGTGACGCCCTGGGGATGTACCGGCGGCTGAGCAAGGACCGCGACCACCCGAACGTGGCCAGCGGGCTGAGCAGCCTGGCCGACGCCCTGTACAAGCTGGGGCGGCCGGCCGAGGCCGAGCCGCTGTTCCGGGACGCCCTGGGGATGTACCGGCGGCTGCACGGCGGGGCCGACCATCCGTCTGTGGCCCTCGCCCTGGCCAACCTGGCGGACCTCCTCCGGTCCCGCGGGGGGTACGCGGAGGCCGAGCCGCTGTTCCGTGAGGCCCTCGGCATGTACCGGCGGCTACACGGCGGAGCCGACCACCCGAACGTGGCCGCCGCCTTGAACAACCTGGCGATCCTGTTGGCCGCCCGCGGGAAGCCGGCCGAGGCCGAGCCGCTGTGCCGGGAGGTCCTGGCGATGCGGCGGCGGCTGCACACCGGCGACCACCCGGAGGTGGCCACCGCCCTGAACAACCTGGCGTTTACGCTCGCCGGCCGGGGGAAGCCGGCCGAGGCCGAGCCGCTGTGCCGGGACGCGCTGGCCGCGTACCGGGCGCTGGCCCGGACCTCGGCGGCCGGCGGGTCCGAGGGGGATGCCCTGACCTACGCGGCCTCGTTCCCCCTCGCCCGGGATGCCTTCCTGTCCGCCGCCCGGGTGAACCGATCGGCCCCGGCTGCCACCTATCCCGAGGTGTGGGCGGACAAGGCCCAAGTCGCCCGGGCGTTCGAGCGGCGGGCCCTGGCCGCCCGGGCGGCCGCCACCGACCCCGAGGCGGCCGGCGTGCTGGCCGAGCTGACCGACGCCCGCCGCCGCCGGGCCGAGCTGATCCTCGCCCCGGTCTCGAAAGACCCGGCCACGGCCAAACTCCGGAACGAGGAACTGACCGGGTTCGCCGATACCATCCAGGACAAGGCCAATGCCCTCGCCAAGCTCTTCCCGCCTGTCGTGCGGGCCGACACGCTCGCCGCGGCCGGCCCAACAGACATCCAGAAGGCCCTCCCGCGCGACGCCGTCGTTATCGACACCCTCCGGTACACCCTGTTCGAGTACGACCCGGCCAGGCCCGGTAAGGCTGGCGAGAAGCGGACCCCGAGCTACACCGCGTTCGTCATCACGAAGGAGAAGGTGGTGTGGGTCGAACTGGGGCCGGCCGGGCCGATCGAGCAGGCCGTCGGCCGGTGGCGGGCGGCGGTCACCGCCGACCCGCCGGCCCCCGTCCCCGCCGACCTACCGAAGCGGGTCCGCGAACTCGTCTGGGAGCCGGTCCGCAAGGAGTTCCCCGCCGGCGTCAAGACGGTCTACGTCGCCCCGGACGCGGAGCTGACGAAGGTGCCGTGGGCCGCCCTGCCGGGGGACAAGCCGAACACCATCCTTCTGGAAGACTTCGCCGTCGCCGCCCTCCCCCACGCCCCGTACCTGCTCGACAAGCTGTGGCCCCAGGACCCCCGGCCGACCCGCCCGGACGGGCTGTTGGCCGTCGGCGGGGTGCCGTTCGGCGACCGGCCGGCGTCCGCCGGGCTGG
>JAIEQO010000070.1 GCA_019747655.1 Gemmataceae bacterium
CCGGCCAGCCGCAGGGCTTCGAGAAGGCCGTCGACCCGCCCGACGACCCGGAGCTGGCCGCCCTCGGGCAGGCCGTCCGCGGCTGGCTCCTGGCCCCGCCCGACCCGGCCGCCGGCCCGGCCGACTGCCCGCTCGTCGGGCTGACCCTGGACGAAGCGACCGCGGCCGCGTTCTTCCACATCCACCGCCGCGTCTTCGAGCGGCCCGGCGGGCTGGTCCGGTTCCGCTACCTCTTTCCGGACGGGGTGCGGCTCCTGCTCATCGACTGCGGCGGCGGCACCACCGACATCGCCCTGGCCCACGCGGCGTCCCCGCCCGACGCCCCGAACCTGCTCGTCGTCGACATCCTGGCCCGGACCGGGGTGCGGGCGTTCGGCGGCGACGTCATCACCCGCCAGGCGTGCCGGCTGGTGAAGGCCAAGCTGGCCCTCGCGGCGGCCCGGGTGCGGATGCCGACCCGCGTTCCCGCGAGCCTGCAACCGCCGCCGGCCAGCGGCCCGGCCGACCCGCCCCAGGCGCGGGCGAAGGTCGAGGCGTTCCTGGCCGAGGTGGCCAAGCTCGACCCGGCGGACGAGCTCGTGCCCACCCGGTTCGACCCGGCCAAGCCGGACCACGACACGGCCGACCGGCGAACGGCCGCCCACGCCCTCTGGCAGCTCGGCGAGCGGGTCAAGCGGAAGCTCGGGGACGGCAAGCCGGTCCGGCTCAAGGACCTCGGGGCCGAGGTCGTCGGGCGGGAGACCTCGGCCCTGATCGCGGCGGTGCTGCGGCCCCTGCCGGCCGCCCAGCAGAGCCAGTTGCTCGGGCCGATCGGCGAGATCACCGTCGCCCCGTGGGAGGTCGACGCCCTCGTCCGCCAGCCGGTCGAGCAGGCCGTCGCCAAGTGCAACCGGCTGATCCGCCGGCACCTGTCCGACCCGGCCGACGGCGGCCCCGAGCAAGAAGTCGAGTGGGTTGTCCTGTCCGGGAACGGGGCCCGCTACCCGCTTATCCCGAAGCTGGTGCGGGAGCAGTTGCACGTCGCCGGGGCGGCCGACCGGCTGGAGGCCGACCCGGAGTACCTGAAGGCGGCCGTGGCCAAGGGGGCGGCCCTGGCCCGGATGGTCGAGCGGGTCCCGCGGGCCGTCGGGATCAAGTTCAACCGCCACCTGAGCGAACTCCTGCCGTTCGACGTGGGCTACCACGACATGCGGACCAACGAGACCGAACTCCTGTTCCGCGAGTACACCCCGTACCGGGACCTGGCCGGGCAGGTCCGGCGGGTCCGGCTGGTGCTGCCGCCGGGCGGGGCCGCCCCCGGGACGACGTTCGTGCTCGAACGCCGGTTCCCCGGGGACGACGGATACACCCGGTTCGCGGCCTACCGGTTCGCCGGCGGCATCCGGGGCGAGTTGGAGGTCCGGTACGACCCCGGGACGGGCGAGTTCGCGGTGCGGGACGTCGAGACCGGCGAGGACGGCGAGTACACCGACCTGGCCGAGGCCGACCAGCACGCGGCGGTGCTGCGAGGGGACATCTGAGCCGGGGGCACCGCCGTGGGCGTTGAGCCGCACGACTTGGCCGGGCTGTGGGAAGCAGCCACGCGGTACGCCGACCACCTGCTAGCGGCCGACTGCTTCCGGCCGGGGGCGACCGCCGAAGTCCGGTACGTAATCGGCGGTCCCGACGCGGACGAGTCGGACCGGCGGGATGTACTCCTCGGGTGGGCCGGGTTCCTCCTGGCCTGGCCCGAGTGGCGGCCGCACCGGCTCGAACGGCGGCTTGTCCTGCCGCCGGCGGACCGATTAACCGAACTCGCCGGCCGGCTCCGCCAGCCGTCCGTTCCAGACGAGGTCGCCGGCGAAGCGGCAGCGGTACTCGACACCATCGCCGCCGTACCGGCCGAGGTCCGAGCCGCGCTCGACCGGGCGGCCGAGCTGGGCCGGGAGGTCGAGAACCGGCTGGCCGCCCTCCCCGCCGACTGGCCGCCGGTCCGCCTCGCCCGCGCGGCGACGGTCCTCGGCGACTGGCCTCAGCCGGGCGGGCTGTTGGTGTGGCTCCACGACCAGGCGACCGACGAGGCGGACGGCCTGGGGCCGATCCTCGACGAAGTCGCCAAACTCGACCCGACCGCCGACGCGGCCCACCTCGCCGCCCGGGACGACCTCCTGTCGGTCGTCCGCGGGTGGGCCGGCGACATCGGGTTGGCCGTCTCCCCGACGGATTGGTCGTTCCGCGACGGCGGCCCGGCCCCGCCGGCGGACGCGCCGGGCGTGGTCACGAAGGTCGTATTCCGGCGGGACGTGCCGGCCGGGCGGGTCGCCCGGGTGAAGGCGTTCGGGCTGGTCAAGGGCGAGGAGGTGATCCGCCCGTCTGAAGTGGTGGTGTCGGCCGGCCCGCCACCGGCCGGGCTAACCGAGCTAGAGGCCGCCGCCGGGGCCATCCCCGGAGCGGGTGGCGAAGCCGTCCGCGAGGCGTTCCGGGACCTCCGCCCGGCCGGGCTCGGCGGCTACCTGGAGCTGGCTGCGGTCGAGCTGTACACCCGGTTCTGGGACCGGGCCCACCCGGACTGGGCCGCGATCGACCCGGCCGCTGCGGCGGGGTTCGGGGTCGGGCTGGGGGCGATGCTGCGGGACGGGTTCGGGCTGACCCCGTTCGACCCGGTCAACTTCCGGGACTACCCGGCCGGGTGGGTGGTCGTACCGCCCGGCACCCGGATGACCACCGGGCGGGTGACGCGGGTACTCCGGCCGGGGCTGGCGGCCGGGGACGTGCTGCGGGTGCCGGCCCGGGCCGAGGCCGAGTGACCGGTCCTACTTCCGCTTGAACCGGACCTCGACCCCGCCGAAGGTCAGCATCGGGTCGGCCCCCGGGTCGGGGAAGAGTTCGGTGACGAGCGGGGCCAGCCCGTCCGGGTCGAGCCGGTAGAAGTTGAACTTGCCGGCCCGCCGGTAGTCGATCAGCCCGGCCTTCTTGAGCTGGTTCAGGTGGTGGCTGACGGCCGGCTGGGACTGGCCGATCTCCTCCCCGATGGCCGTCACGTTCATCTCCCCGTGCTCGGCGAGGAGGAACAGGATTTGGAGCCGGGACCGGTCGGCCAGGCTCCGGAACACCTCGGTCAGGTCCTTCATCAGCCGGGCCGGGACGGGGCCGGCGGCCACCCGTCGCCCGGTCCCGTCGGCCGACGGGTTGCCCACGAGCCCCATGCCCACACTCCCCCGGGACGGTTGGCCGGCGGCCGGCGGGCGGGTCAACCCATCCGCATCCGTTCGCCGGAAACCGATTGATAGGCGGGGGCGGGCGGGAAAGGCAAGAAAGCCCGGCCCCGGCCGGGGTATGACGCCCGCCGGGACGCATCAGTTCCGGTTGTTGCGTGAAGGTCGTGAGAAGACGGTCGGGCGGGAAAGCCGATATCGACGGTCAGGCCGGTAGCAAACTGTAGTCGGACAACGTTTTCCGAACCCGGGCCTCGCCGGCGGCGTCGAGCGTGCACATCGGCAGCCGCAGTTCGCCCGTCCCCCGGCCGAGCAGCTTCATCGCGCACTTGAGCGGGATCGGGTTGGTCGCCACCCCGAGCATGTCCCGGCAGAGCGGGAACAGCTTGCCGTGCAGGGCCTGGGCCTCGGCCACCTTCCCGGCCGCGAACGCCCGGACCAGGGCCATCATGTCCCGCGGGACGACGTTCCCCACGACGGACACCACGCCCTTGCCGCCGACGGCCATGATGGGGAGGGTCAGGCTGTCGTCGCCGGACAGGATGGTCAGGTCCGTGAGGGCGGCCACCTGGGAGGCCATGTCGAGCTTCCCGGTCGCCTCCTTGACGGCGACCACTGTGGGGACCGCCTCGGCCAACCGGGCGATGGTCTCGGCCGCGATCTCGGACCCGGTCCGGCCGGGGATGTTGTAGATCACCTGCGGCAGGTCGCAGGCGTCGGCGATGGCCGCGAAGTGCCGGAAGTAGCCTTCTTGAGTCGGCTTGTTGTAGTACGGCCCGACCTGGAGGGTGCCGTCGGCCCCGGCCTTCTTGGCCGCCTTCGTCATCCGGATGGCTTCGCGGGTGCTGTTCGACCCGGTCCCGGCCATCACCTTCAGCCGGCCGCGGGCCCGTTCGCAGACGAACGCCACCACCCGCTCGTGCTCGTCGTGGTCGAGGGTCGGGGACTCGCCGGTGGTCCCGCACGGGGCCAGGGCGTCGGTCCCCTGCTCGGCGTGCCAGTCGACCAGCTTGCCGAGGTCGGCCCAGTCGATCTCGCCGCCCTTGAAGGGAGTGACGATCGCCACCGTGACGCCGGCGAACAGCTCGCCCCGGGTGTCGACCATGACGCGGACCTGCGGAAAGGGGAAGCTCGGGTCGATGAGTCAGGTTAGAAACGGGTGCCGAGGGTGGGAAGAGTTTTGACAGGATAACAGGATGACCAAGATTCTGAATTCATCTCGTCCATCCTGTTATCCTGTCAAAACTCTTCACGCCTTCACCGCTTGAGGGCCAGCGTCAGCCCGTCGGCGAACGGCAGGAAGCACAGGTCGACCCGCTCGTCGGCGTGGAGCTTGGCGTTGAGAGCCCGGATGGCGGCGGTGTCTTCGTCGGCCACCGCCGGGTCGGCCACCTTCCCGTCCCAGAGGGTGTTGTCCACGGCGATCAGCCCGCCCGGCCGGACCAGCTCCAGGCACCGCTCGTAGTACAGGCCGTAGTTGGCCTTATCGGCGTCGATGAAGGCGTAGTAGAAGGTGCCGGCCTGCCCGTCGGCGAGGAGCCGGCCGAGGGTGTCGGCGGCCGGGGCCAGGTGCAGCTCGATCCGGTCGGCGAGGCCGGCCTTCGCCCAGTACCGGCGGGCGACCGCGGCGAACTCCTCGCTCACGTCGAGGCAGACGAGCCGGCCGCCGGGCGGCAGGGCCGACGCCACCCACAGGGCCGAGTACCCGGTGAAGGTGCCGACCTCCAGGCACTTGGTCGCCCCGAGCAGTTTGACCAACAGGGCCAAGAGCGGCCCCTGTTCGGGGGCAATCTGCCACTCGCCGTCGGCCAGCCGGCCGGTCTCCTCCCGCAGCTCCCGGAACACCGCCGGCTCCCGCAGTCCGACCGACAGGGCGTAGTCGTACAGCCGGTCGGTGAACGGGGTCGGGCGGACGAAGTTGTGCATCCGGGCCTCGGGTCGCGGATTCGCCGGTGACACGCCCGGCCGCGGGTGCCACAATGCACCCGGGGGTGAGCCGTGATTAAGCATATCCGAATCCGCAACTTCCGCAGCCTGCACGACGTGGCGGTCGACCTCGACCCGCTGACGGTGCTGATCGGCCGGAGCGGGACCGGGAAGAGCAACTTTGTCCGGGCCATCCGGCTGCTGCGGAACGTACTCGCATCGCCCGACTACTTGCACCACACGTTCGGGCGCAACTTTCACGACTTCCTGTCGCTCCCGAACCGCGGGGGGATGTTGGACTACCACGTCACCCTCTCCGTCCGCGGCTTTTCGGAGGAGTTGCGATACACGGTCGGGTTCGCGCAAGACGAAAGCGGACCGGCCAACCAGCCGAAGTACGAGCGGCTCGATGCGGGGGGTCAAGTCGTCTTCCATCAGGAAGGACTGAGGTGGATCGTCCCCCCGAACGTCCGGCCCGCCCCCCCGCCGGGACAACTCGCCCTAGCATCGGTGTCCGGCCTCCGCCCGGCGACGGTCGCTTACATCGCGCTCACGTCGGGGCTCGGGTGTTACGACTTCCCCGGCACTGTCCTTCAGCCCGAGAACACGGGGGACCCGTTCGGCCGGCCGGCCACCTCACCGCCGCCGTATGCCGGTCGGGTCGCCGGGTCGGGGTTCGCAGACGACGGGGGTAACTACCTGGCAACGGCCGAGGGGATCGTAAACAACCTGGACCGGCTCGGGGACTGGGCTGAAGTTGCCGGTGCACTCGGGACTCTGAATCGGTCGGTTAAGGGAGTGGACCTTCGCCAGCCCAGGCGTGACGGGCTAGATGTGGCTCATGCGATCGGGGACAAGTTGCTACTGCTCGACGCGGCCGAAGAGTCGGAGGGGTTCCGCCGGTTCTTCGCCCACCTGCTGGCCCTGTATCAGACGCCGCCGAAGCAGACGGTGATCTTCGAACACCCGGAGAGCGGCATCCACCCCGGGGCCCTGGCCACCCTGTTCGAGGAGTTCGAGGACTACGTCCGCGACCGGCTCGACCGTAAGGCCCGGGGGCAGGTGATCCTCACCACCCATAGCCCGCGGTTGCTCGACAAGTTCGCGGTCGACGACATCCGGGTGGTAGACATCGAGGACGGGACCACCCGGATCGGTCGGCTCGCCCCCGAGCAGGCCGAAGCACTTCATGACCACCTCTACCGGGCTGGCGACCTGCTCACCGTCGACCCGGCCCGGCTGCCGGGGCAGCTCGCCGAGGTGCCCGGATGAAGCGGCTGGTCCTGTGCGTCGAAGGGGCGGGGGACGTGGCGGCCGCCCCGAACCTCGTCGGCCGCCTGCTCACCGAACTCCCGCCGGACCTCCAAACCGCCTTGTTCCTTGACAACCGACCGATGGAGGTCGGCGAGATCGCCGGACTGACCGGGGCGCAGCGGCGGAACTGGACGGACTACCTGGAACGGGCCAACAAGCGACCCGGTCTCGGGGCGGTGTTGTTATTGCTCGACGGGGACGTACCCAAGTTCGAGGCCCGGGCGTTTTGTGCGGCTACCGCCGCACGGACGCTGGCCGAGCGGTCGCAAGAGGCCGGGGCCGGGGTGATGTTCTCCGTCGCGGTCGTGTTCCTCCGGCAGGAGTTCGAATCGCTGCTGATCGCCAGCTACGCGAAACTCCCAGGGTGCCGTGCGGACGTAACCCCGCCCGCCAATCCGGAGTCGGCCGAGCGGAGCGCGAAGGAGTGGCTGGCGAAGAACTTGGAGGGCGGCTACAAGGCCACCCGGGACCAAGCCCGCCTCGCCCCGAAGATCGATTTCGACCTGGTGCGGGCCGCCGGGATGACCTCGTTCCGGCGGCTCGAACGTGCCGTCCAACAACTGGCCATCGCAGTCCAGACCGATCAACACATCTCATCCCCAGCGGTTCCGCCCCCGCCGCCGGCCGAACCGGCTTAAGCATCGTTACGGCGGGGGTTCCTTCGGCGGTGCGGTCGGGCCGACCAGCCGGCGGGCGCCGCGGTAGCCGGCCCGGCGGATCACGTCCTTCACCGCGTCCTCGTCGAACGCGGCGATGTCCGTGACGGCGAACCGCACCTGCCGGGTCTTGCGGTCGGCGAAGATCGAGTCGGGCTCTACCCACGGTAGAGTGGCGACGGCGGCGGCCACCTTCGCCGGGCACGTCTCTCAGGTCATCGCCGGGACGTAGAAGACCGCCTCGTTCGGGCCGCTCGTCGGCAGCGGCTCGGGCGGCGGCCGCTCGGCCCCGCCGTCGCACCCGGCCACCAACACCGCCCCGGCCAACTTCCACCAGCCGCGCATGATTCGGCCCTCGTCGCCACGATCCGACACCGTCATCATATCCCCCGGCCGCGATCCTGCTTGCCCGGGCCCGGCGGCCGGGTTACCCTGGACGGTTTATCCCGCCCGCCGGGCACGAAACCGCCGGAGACCCGCCGATGTCACGCTGGCTGGTGCTGTTGGCCGCCGGGGCCGCATCCGCGACCCCCGCCCACGGCCAAGACGCCCCCGACCCGTACCTGTGGCTCGAAGAGGTCGCCGGCGAGAAGCCGCTCGCCTGGGTCAAGGAGCGGAACGCCGAGTCGACCGCCGAGCTGACCGCCGGCCCCGAGTTCCAGAAGCTGAACGACCGGCTCCTGAAAATCCTCGACTCGAAGGACCGCATCCCGTTCGTGGGGAAGAACGGCGAGTTCTATTACAACTTCTGGCGGGACGCCACGAACAAGCGGGGCCTGTGGCGGCGGACCACCCTGGACGAGTACCGCAAGCCCGAGCCGAAGTGGGAGACCGTCCTCGACCTCGACGCCCTGGCCGCCGAGGAGAAGGAGAACTGGGTCTGGTCCGGGGCCAACTTCCTCAGGCCGGCCTACGACCGGTGCCTGATCTCCCTCTCCCGCGGCGGGGCCGACGCCACCGTCGTCCGCGAGTTCGACCCGGTCGCCAAGCGGTTCGTCAAGGACGGGTTTGCCCTGCCGGAGGCCAAGAGCCAGGTCGGTTGGAAGGACAAGGATACCGTGTTCGTCGGCACCGACTTCGGCCCCGGGTCGCTCACCACCTCCGGCTACCCGCGGGTGGTCAAGGAATGGAAGCGGGGCACCCCGCTGGCGGCCGCGACGGCCGTATACGAGGGCAAGCCGGAGGACATGAGGGTCTCGGCGCGTCGCACCACCGAGAAGGGGTACGAGCGGGAGTTCGTCTCCCGCCGCGTCACCTTCTACACCGGCGAACTGTTCCACCGCAAGGACGGCAAACTGGTCAAGGTCGAGGTGCCGGACGACGCCACCGCCTTCGCCAGCCGCGAGTTCCTGTTCGTCGAGCTGCGAACGCCCTGGGCCGTGGGCGGCAAGACGTACCCGGCCGGGGCGCTGCTGGCCGCCGACTTCGACGCCTTCATGAAAGGCGACCGCACGTTCGACGTGCTGTTCGAGCCGACCGAGCGAAAGTCGTTGGCCGGGTACTCGTCGTTCCGCGGCGGCCGGGTCATCCTGAACGAGTTGGACAACGTCAAGAACCGGCTGTACGTCCTGACCCGCAAGGACGGTAAGTGGGGGCGGGCCGACTTCCCCGGGGCCCCGAAGGTCGGGACCGTCAGCGCGGGTCCCATCGACCCGGACGAATCCGACGACTACTTCATGACGGTCAACGACTACCTGACCCCGCTGACCCTGTACCTGGGCACCCTGGGCGGGGGGCCGCCGGAGAAGCTGAAGTCGTCTCCGGCGTTCTTCGACGCGGCCGGGCTGGTCGCCACCCAGCACGAGGCCACGTCGAAGGACGGGACCAAAATCCCGTACTTCCAGGTCGGCCGGGAGGGGATGAAGCTCGACGGGACGAACCCGACGCTCTTGTACGGCTACGGCGGGTTCGAGATCTCGCTCACCCCGGGGTACAGCGGCGGGGTCGGGGCGGCCTGGCTGGAGAAGGGCGGGGTGTACGTGGTGGCGAACATCCGGGGCGGCGGGGAGTTCGGCCCGAAGTGGCACCAGGCGGCCCTGAAGGCGAACCGCCACCGGGCCTACGAGGACTTCGCGGCCGTCGCCGACGACCTCGCCAGGCGGGGGGTGACGAGCCCGAAGCACCTGGGCATCCAGGGCGGGAGCAACGGCGGGCTGTTGATGGGGAACATGATCACCCTCTACCCGGAGAAGTTCGGGGCGGTCGTCTGCCAGGTCCCGCTCTTGGACATGCGGCGGTACCACAAGCTCCTGGCCGGGGCGAGCTGGGCGGCCGAGTACGGCAACCCGGACGACCCGAAGGAGTGGGAGTTCGTCCGGACGTTCAGCCCGTACCAGAACCTAAGCCCGGGGGCCAAGTACCCGCGGACCCTGTTCACCACCTCGACCCGGGACGACCGGGTCCACCCCGGGCACGCCCGGAAGATGGTGGCCAAGATGAAGGAGCAGGGGCACGACGTGGTGTACTACGAGAACGTCGAGGGCGGGCACGGCGGGGCCGCCGACAACAAGCAGTCGGCGTTCATGAACGCCCTGGCGTACACGTTCCTGTGGAAGCAGTTGAAGTGACGTGGCCGGCGTCACCCGACGCCGAGGGTCGCCAGCCGGGCCGTCAGCCGGTCCCGGACGGCCGGCCACTCGGCCCGGGTGACGCTGTACATCACCGTGTCCCGGACCCGCCCCTCCTTGACGACCATGTGGGCCCGCAGGACGCCCTCCCGGACCGCCCCGAGCTTGGCGATGGCCGCCTGCGACCGGGTGTTGATGAGGTCGGTCTTGAGCTGTACCCGGTTCAGCCCCATCGTGTCGAACCCGTGGGCGAACAGGAGCAGCTTGCACTCCGGGTTGACGGCCGTGCCCTGGTGGTCCGGGCGGTACCACGTCCAGCCGATCTCGGCCCGCTTGTGCCGCGGCTCGTAGTCGAACAGGCTCGTGCTGCCCACCACCTCGCCGGTGGCCGCCAGCCGGACGGCGTAGGTCAGCCGGGTGCCGGCCGCCTGGAGGGCGAGCAGCTCGGCGAACCACGGGTCGAACGCCGGGCCGGCCGCGTCGGCGGTGGTGACGGCGAAGATGCGGGGGTCGTCGGCCGCGGCCCGCAGGCCGTCCCGGTGGGCCTCGGCGACCGGCTCCAGCCGGACCCAGCGGCCGTCCAGGACGGGGGCGGAGGTGAACATCTGAAGTCCCGCGCCGCTCACCGGGACACCCGGCGCCGGGTCGGGGTTCACTCCTCGGTCTGCCGCGGGCGGTTCCCCCAGTGGGCCGGCGGGTCGCCGGCCACCACCACCCCCTTGTCGTGCCAGCC
>JAIEQO010000350.1 GCA_019747655.1 Gemmataceae bacterium
CGGGGCTCGCGCCCCGGGCAACTCCCGGCCGCCCCTTCGGGGCTACCGGCCCCCCGGCCGGTGAGGCCCCAGTTTGGGTGGGCGAGGCTCCCGCCGAGCCGGCGACCGCAACGGGCTTCGCCGGCTCGGCGGGAGCCTCGCCCTCCCGAAGAACGGCAAACCGAGACACCACCCCCTTCCCTGTTACGTTCCCCGCCCCGGGCCGTCCGGTTATACTCAGGGGAGCCGCACGTTCCGCCCGCCGAGGTGTGTCCGCCATGCCGTTCGCCGTCCGCCGGGGCCCGGCCGCCGTCCTGCTCGCCGCCCTCCTCGCCCCGCTCGCGGCCGCCTTCCCGGTCCCGAAGGGCCCCGCCACCAAGCCGGCCGGCCCCACCGCCGCCGACGCACAGGCCCTCGGCGAGAAGTTCCGGGCCGAGCGGGCCGAAGCCGTCAAAGCCGGGTTCGCTGCCGACGCCCTGGCCCCGGCCGACGCCCTCGCCGCCCGGGCCGAGGCCGCCCTCAAGACCGACAACCCCCGGGCCGCCGCCCGGTCCTTCCGGGACGCCCGGTGGCAGCTCCCGTTCCGCCCGGCCGGGCTCCCCCCGCACGTCGGCCGGGTCCTCGGGGAGAGCCGGATGCGGCACCCGGAGGCCGGCCAGCCCGGGTCCGAGCGGGTGAACGCCGTCGCCTACAGCCCGGACGGGGCGACCCTGGCGTCCGCCGGGTCGGACGGGACGGCCCGGGTGTGGGACCTGGCCACCGGCCGCGGGCGGGCCGTCTACCGCGGCCACGCCGACCAGCCGGACGACCCGACCCGCGGCAAGACGAACGTCCTCGGCGTCACCGCCGTCGCCTTCCACCCCGAGGGGAAGCTGGTCGCCTCGGCCGCCGGCAACCAGGTCCACCTATGGGCCGCCGACACCGGCGAGCGGGTGAAGGTGCTGGCCAAGCTGAAGGAGGACCGACCGCTCAAGGCGATCGCGTTCAGCGCCGACGGCAAGCAGCTCGCCGCCGGCGGGGACGACGGGGTGGTCCGGGTGTTCGCCGCCGACACCGGGAAGGAGATGTTCACCGGCCAGCCGCGGAACGCCCGGGTCGAGCGGGTGGCGTTCGCCAAGGACGGGAAGCGGGTGGCCGCGGCCGACGGCAACGGGTTCGTCGCCGTCTACGTCCCCGGGGCCGCCAACGTGATGCCGCTCAACGTCCAGCTCGGCGGCGGGAGCGAGTGCCGCGGGGTGGCCTTCACCGCCGACGGGACCGGGGTGTTTACCGCCGGCGGGGACGGCAAGGTCCGGCTGACCGGGGCCCCGAACCCGGACGGCACGGCCGGCCCCGGGACGGCGGCCCTGGTCCGCGAGTACGCCGGCCACACTCTGGCGGTCAACGACCTGGCCGTCACCCCGGACGGGGCCTTCCTCGTCAGCGCCGGGGAAGACCGGACGGTCCGGGTGTGGGAGGTCGGGACGGGCAAGCCGGTCCGGTCGTTCCAGGGGCACTCGGCGAAGGTCCGGGCGGTGGCCGTCCGGTCCGACGGCCGGCAGGTCGCCTCGGCCGGGGACGACGGGGCGGTCCGGCTGTGGGACCTGAGCCCGACCGACGACCACCGGGCGCTGGCGGAAGCCGCCGGGCCGGTCTGGGCGGCGGCCGTCAGCCCGGACGGCAAGCGGGCGGCCGCGGCCGGGGCCGACAAGCTCGTCCGCGTCTACGACCCGGAGACCGGGAAGCTGGAGGCCACCCTGACCGGGCACACCGCCCCCGTCAGCGCCCTGGCCTTCCTCCCGGACAACAACCGGCTCGTCTCGGCCGGCGGCGACCGGGTCGCCCGGGTGTGGGACGTGGCCGCCGGGAAGGTGGTGAAGGAGCTGACCGGCCACAGCCTGCCGGTGCTGGCCGCGGCCGCGTCGGCGGACGGGAAGTGGGTCGTCACCGGCGGGGCCGACCGGACCGTCCGCGGCTGGGACCCGGAGGCCGGCAAGCCGCTGTGGACGTGGACCGGCAAGTCGGCCGTCTGCGGGCTGGCGGTCCGGCCCGGCGGCACCGAGATCGCGGTCGGGACGGCCGACGGCGGGCTTTCCATCCTCGACGTGAGCGGGGCCGAGCCGAAGGAGGTGTTCGGCCAGACGGCCCACGCGGCCGGCACCGCGGCCGTCGCGTATAGCCCGGACGGGACGCGGCTAGCGACCGCCGGCGGGGACGGGGCCTTGCGGGTCTGGGCGGTCGAGGACGGCGGCCGGCCGACCCCGCTGGCCAAGTTCGACGGCCCGCCCAGCCCGACCGGTCCGGCCGGGGCGTACCCGCTGGCCGCCGTCGGGTTCTCCCCGGACGGCCGGCTGGTGGCCGCGGCCGGGGCCGACGGGGTGGTGCGGGTGTGGGACGTGCAGACGAAGGCGGAGGTCCGGGGCCTGCGGGGGACGACCGACTGGGTGACGGCGGTGGGGTTCGGGCCGGACGGCCGGTGGCTGGTGGCGGCCGGGGCCGACCGGGTCGTCCGGGTGTACGAGCTGGCCCCGCAGGAGGGGGCGGCCCGGGCCGGGCACGCCCGGGCGGTCAACGCGGTGGCCGTCAGCCCGGACGGGAAGCTGATCGCCACCGCCTCGGCCGACCAGACGGTCCGGCTGTGGGACCGGGCGTCCGGCCGGGAGGTGGCCGTCCTCGCCGGGCCGAGCGACGAGCCTTACGCCGTCACCTTCCTCGGGCCGGACCGGCTGGCGGTCGGCGGCCGGACCGGGCTGACCGACGCCGGCCGGGTCCACGTCTGGCAGCTCAAGCCGGCCCGGCCGGCGGCCGCGGCCCCGGTCCCCGGGGACGTGTTCGCCCTGGCGGCCGTCGCGGACGGGGCCCGGGGGGCGGCGTTCGTGGTCCGCCCGGCGGCCGAGGCGGAGGCCGGGTACGAGCTGTTCGACCGGGACGGCAAGCCGCTCGGCGGGGTCCCGGACAAGGGCCGGAAGGTGACGGCGGCGACGTTCTCGGCCGACCTGTCGCTGGCCGCCGCCGGGGACGACGCCGGGACCGTCCGGCTGTGGGACCTGACCAAGAAGGAGCGGGTCGGGGGCGACTGGCCGTTGTTCGCGGCCGGGGTGGCCGACCTCGGGCTGACCCCGGACAAGAAGCGGCTGGTGGCGGCCGACGGGGCCGGGCTGGTGAAGGTGGCGGACGTGGCCGGGCGGGAGACGCTCGGGTCGGCGACCCACGCCGGCGGGGTCCGGGGGGTGGTGGTGTCGCCGAAGGGCGACACGTTCGTCACCCTCGGGGCCGACCGGGTGGTGAGCGTGTGGCCGCTGGCCGACCCGGCGGCGCTGAAGCCGGCCCGGTCGTGGCCGCTGCCGGTGGCGGTGAACGGGGCGGCGTACACCCCGGACGGGAAGCAGCTCGTCACCGCCAACGCCGATGGGACGGCGTATGTGCTGGATTTGCCGTGAGGCGGGGTCGGTCGTCGCCCCGAAGGGGCGTCCGGGAATAGCCCGGGGCGGCAGCCCCGGGTGAGGTGATCCGAGAGATCGCACGGAGCCCCGTAGGGGCGACCCGCGGTGTTGCGGGTCGCCCCTACGGGGCTCCAATCATTCTCCCGCCCGGCTACCCGGGGCTAACGCCCCGGGCTATTCCCGGACGCCCCTTCGGGGCTCCCGACACCGCCCGGCAGCTCGGCCGTCGCCTCGGCCTTCTTCTTCGACGTGCCCCTCAGCTGCATGTTGACCAGCTCGACCGCGACCGCGAACGCCATCGCGAAGTAGATGTACCCCTTGTTCATGTGCTGGCCGAGGGCCTCGGCCACCAAAAGCACCCCGATCAGGATCAGGAACGCCAGGGCCAGCACCTTGACCGTCGGGTGGTTGTCCACGAACCGGGCGATCGGCCCGCTGAACGCCAACATCACCAGCATGGCGATCACCATCGCCACCACCATCACCCAGACGTGTTCGACCATCCCGACGGCGGTGATGACCGAGTCCAGGGAGAACACGATGTCGATCACCGCGATGGTGGCGATCACCCGGGCGAAGCTGGCGTGACCCGGCGGCCTCGCCTCCCCGGCCGCGTGGGCCTTCGCGTGCTCCACCTTCTCGTGCATCTCCCACACGCTCTTGCCGATCAGGAACACCCCCCCGGCGAGCAGGATGATGTCCCGCCACGACACCTCCCGGGCCTCCAGGTCGTGCAACAGCGGCAGGTCCGGGAGGGTGAACACCGGGGCCGTCAGCCCGAGCAGGAACGACAGGGTCAACAGCAGGAGGATGCGGGTGCCCAGGGCGGCCGCCAGCCCGATCTGCCGGGCCCGGGCCTGCCGCTCGGGCGGCAGCTTCCCGGCCTCGATGGCCAGAAAGATGACGTTGTCGACCCCGAGCACGATCTCCATCACGGCCAGGGTGACGAGCCCGATCAGGATCGCGGCCAGGGACAGGTCTTCGTCCCGGACGACGCGGATTTCCCGGACCTCGGCTTTTTTGAAGGTCCGCGGCTCGCCGCCGGCCGGCCGGACCCGGAACTCGTCGGCCGTCACCCGCCCGCGGACGATCTCCTTGTTGGCGAGCTGGACGACGTCCTGCGAGTGGCCCTGCGGGTCCCGCTGGAACGTCACCCGGCGGACGTGCGGCAGGTCGATCAGCCGGGTGCCGATGTCCGTCCGCAGGGGGACGGCGGGCATCCCCTCCAGCACCCCCTCGACCGTCGGCCCGCCGTCGGCCGGGTCGACCCGGACCCGGGCCGGCTCCCCGGCCGCGACCTCGACCGTCACCGGCTGCCCCTTCGGCTCGTCGGCGAACACGACCCGGGCGAGCCCGAACAGGGCCAGGGTGCAGCCGAGGGTGAGGGTGAGGGTCGGCAGGCGGCGGGGCATCAGGAACTCCGGTCCGGCGGGCCCCGGGGCCGGGCCCGGGGGGTCCTCCTCTTCCTAGTTGCCGTTGCCCCGGGCGGCCCCCCGGCGGACAATCCCGACATGAGCCGCGAGAAGTCGCTCGGGCGGGTGTTGGACGGCGGGATCGTGGCCGTGGTCCGCGCCCCGGACCCCGGGCCGCTGGTCGAGGTGGTCGAAGCCCTGGCCGCCGGCGGCGTCACGGCCGCCGAGGTGACGTTCACCGTCCCGGACGCGGTCGAGGTGATCCGGTCGGCCCGCCGGCGGGTCGGCGACCGGGTCGTCCTCGGGGCCGGGACGGTGCTCGACCCGGAGACGGCCCGGGCGGCCCTGCTGGCCGGGGCCGAGTTCGTCGTCGCCCCGACCCTGAACCCGGCCGTGGTCCGGCTCTGCCGGCGGTACGACAAGGTGGTGATGCCCGGGGCGTTCACCCCGACCGAGGTGCTGGCCGCCTGGGAGGCCGGGGCCGACGTGGTGAAGGTGTTCCCGGCCGACGCGGTCGGACCGGGGTTCTTCCGGGCCCTGCGGGGGCCGCTGCCGCAGGTCCGGCTGATGCCGACCGGCGGGGTCGACCTGACGACCGCCGGCGAGTACCTGAAGGCCGGGGCGGCGTGCCTCGGGGTCGGCGGGCAGCTCGTGGACCTGACGGCCGTGGCCGCCGGCGACCTCGGCAAGATCACCGCCCTCGCCCGGCAGTACGTCGAGGTGGTGCGGAAACACCGCGAGAACAAAGCATGAGCCGCACGATGAAGACCGATCGAACCCGATGAACTTGATGACCGACGTGATCGTGTCTTGTCTGCGTCGATCGTGCGGCTTGATTCCGGTTGTGTTTGTGGAACCCCCACCATGCCCGACATCATCACCTTCGGCGAGGCGATGGTCCGCTTGGCCCCGCCGCACTTCGGCCGGCTCGAAGCCGCCCGGTCGCTCGACGTGGAGGTCGGCGGGGCCGAGCTGAACACCGCCGCCGGGCTGGTCCGGCTCGGCCGGTCGGCGGCCTGGGCGTCCCGGCTGCCGGACGACCCGCTCGGCCGGCTGGTGGCCAACCGGGTGCGGGAGGCCGGGGTGGACGACCGTCACGTCCGGTTCGCCCCGGACGGCCGGTGCGGGCTCTACTTCCTGGAGTTCGGGGCGGCCCCGCGGGCGAGTTCGGTGCTGTACGACCGGAAGGACTCGGCCGCCGCCCGAGTCGAACCCGGGATGTTCGACTGGCCGGCGGTCCTGGCCGGGGCGAAGTGGTTCCACGTCACGGGGATTACCCCGGCCCTCGGCCCGGGGGCCGCCGCGGCGACCGGTGAGGCCCTGCGGGCGGCCCGGGCGGCGAACGTCCGGTCGAGCTTCGACCTAAACTACCGGGCGAAGCTGTGGCCGGCGGACGAGGCGGCCCGGGTGTTGGGCGGCCTCGTCCCCTTGTGCGACGTGCTGATCGCCGGCGAGGCCGACGCCGAGCACCTGTGGGGGATCACCGGCGGCGACTTCGCCGAGGTGGCCGCCGGGCTGGCCGACCGGTTCGGGGTGCGGGTGGTGGCCGGGACCCGGCGGGAGGCCCCGGGGGTGTGGCGGAACCGGTTCGCCGGGGTGGCGGTCGAGGCGGGGCGGGAGTACGAGTCGGTGTGGCACGAGGTCGAGGTGGTGGACCGGCTCGGGGCCGGGGACGCCTTCGCCGCCGGGCTGATCCACGGCCTCCTGGACGGCGACACCCAGAAGGCCGTGGACTACGGAGCCGCACTGGGGGCCCTCAAGCACACCGTCCCCGGCGACCTGCCGTGGGTGACGGCCGCCGAGGTCGAGGCGGTCCTCAAGGGCGACGGGCTGCGGGTCAAACGGTGAGGGGGAAGACGGAACCCCACCCCCCGGCCCCCTCCCCCGCGGGGGTAGGGGGAGGAAGCCCCAAGCCGACGCCGTCTGTTTTGCTCCCCCTCCCCCCGCGGGGGAGGGGGCCGGGGGGTGGGGTCATGTCCGAGCCGTTCACCCTCACCCGGGCCGAGGTCCGGGAGCTGGACCGGCGGGCGGCCGACGGGTTCGGGCTGCCCGGCTTGATCCTGATGGAGAACGCCGGCCGGGGCTGCGCCGAACTCCTCATGCGGCTGAACCCGGAGCGGAAACCGGTGGCGATCCTGTGCGGCCCGGGGAACAACGGCGGCGACGGGTTCGTCATCGCCCGCCACCTCGACAACCATTACTGGCCGGTGACGCCAATTCTCTTGGCCGACCCGGAGGCCGTCCGTGGAGATGCCGGTGTGAACCTTGAGATCGTCCGACGGCTGTATGCCGGTCGGATGCTGCCCGACTTCGACAGGTGGTGTCACCGGAACTATCACTTCGAGCCACTGCCACCGGACGGCCGCATCGAGCTGGAAGACGCTTGGATCGTTGACGCCCTGTTCGGCACCGGGCTGACGCGGCCGCTTGCCGATCCTTATGCCGGCGCGGTGGACATTATCAACCGAGGGGGCCGGCCGGTCCTCGCGGTGGACATCCCGTCCGGGCTCGACTGCGACACCGGCGAGCCGCTCGGGCCGTGCGTCCGGGCGACCCACACGGCCACCTTCGTCGCCCCGAAGCAGGGGTTCCTCAACCCCGCCTCCCGGGACTGGACCGGCGAGGTCCACGTCGTCGACATCGGGGCACCCCGCGTGCTGATCGACGAGTACCGCGGGCGGGCTGGGTCATGATTGTGTAGGGTGGGTCGAGCGAGCCTCCGGCTCGCGACGGCCCACCACGGGGAGGATGGTGGGCCGTCGCCGACCGAGGACGGTCGGCTCGACCCACCCTACGGGAGGCCACCGGAGAGCCGCATGGACGCACTCGCCTTCCTCGACAAAACATCGAAGCCGAAGCGGCAGCCGGTCGTCGTCCTCGCCGGGGATGAGGACTTCCTCAAGCGGCGGGCCCGGGACCGGGTCGTCTCGGCCGCCCTCGGGGACGCCGACCCGGCGTTCGCCGTGTCCGTCTACCCCGGCGACAAGCTCGACTTTTCCACCGTCCGCAACGACCTCGACACCCTGCCCTTCCTCAGCCCGTGCCGGGTGGTGGTGGTCGAGAACGCGGACACCTTTGTGACCGCCAGCCGGGCCAAGCTGGAGCGGTACGTCGAGCAGCCGTCCGCGGCCGGGGTGCTGGTCCTGGAGGTGAAGGCGTTTCCCGAGACGACCAAGCTGGCCAAGGCCCTGCCGGACGCGGCCAAGATCGCCTGCAAGGCCCCGCCCGAGTACAAGCTGCCGGCCTGGTGTTCCGCCTGGGCCAAAGCCGCCCACGGCAAAGCCCTGTCGGCCGACGCCGCGACACTCCTGGTCGACCGGGTCGGCCCGGCGATGGGGTTGCTCGACCAGGAGATCGAAAAGCTGACGGTGGCGGTCGGGGCGAAGGCCGCCATCACCCCCGAGGACGTGGACGCCCTGGTCGGCCGGAGCAAGGAGGCGGACGTGTTCCGCATCCTTGACGCGATCGGCGAGGGCCGGCCGCGGGACGCCCTCGGGCTGCTCGGGGCGGCGTTCGCCGACGGCGAGGACCCGATGGGGGTGTTCGCCCGGCTCGGGGCCCAGCTCCGCAAGCTGGCCGCCGTCGGCCGGCACCTGGCCGACGGGCTGCCGCTCGGCCCGGCCCTGGACGCGGCCGGGGTGCCGAAGTGGGAGAAGGCCCGGCAGGCGGCCGAGCGGCAGGTCCGGTGGCTCGGCCGCCGCCGGCTCGACCGGCTGACCGAGTGGCTCTTGGAACTCGACTTGGGCCTGAAGGGCGGGAACCTGCTCCCGGAGCGTGTCCAGGTCGAGCGGCTTGTGGTCAAGCTGGCCCGGCCGCGGGAGGCCGACCCCCGCCCGGCCGGGCGGGGGTGACGGCCCGGGTCAGAAGTCGCCGATGATCTCCCCGCCCCGGCGGGTGGCAAGGGCGGCGACCAGCCGCGGGTCGGTCGAGGTGCCCAGCCGCTGGACGTGCCCGTCGGCGAAGACGAATTGGACCAGCCCGGCGTGCGGGCCGCCGAACTTCAGCCCCAGGTCCCGGGGGTTGTTGGTCAGCCCGTTGTCCGGGGTGGCCGACCGGGACCACGACCACACGTACTGGCCGTTGTACGTCGAGCTGTCCCACACCCCGACCCCGAGCTTGCCGGCCGGGACGTGCTTCTCCCCGACCAGGATGGTGGACGACAGCCCGTCGTTGAAGTCCTCGAACCGGTTCCCGCCGCCCGGGCCGAACGCCGCCTCGCACCCCCGGGCCGAGGGGCAGGAGGACGACCCCGGGTCGTAGGCGACGGCGTAGTCGGCGGTCGCCCCGGGGTAGTGGGTCTGGCCCGAGGTCCGGCGGTAGGTCGTCGCCAGGTGCGGGATGTCGCCGTCCAGGCTCACCCCGGACAGGTCCCCCGGGGCCCGGCGGGACGGGCAGTAGTACGTCTTCACCCGGTTCCGGACGGCCGAGTCCGGCCGGTCGGCCGCGTCGTAGTACGTCCCCACGCTCCACCCGTGGTACATGTTGTCCTGCTCCAACTGCGGCAGGATCAGCCACGCCCAGGTCGGGCCGCTGACGTAGAGGAGTTCGGGCCGACGGTCGTGCTCGGCCCCGGCCGCCCCAGGCGGGAGCCGGCCCTGGGCCCCCTGGAAGTTGTGCAGGGCCAGCCCGATCTGCTTCAGGTTGTTCGCGCACGAGATGCGGCTGGCCGCCTCCCGGGCCTTCTGGACGGCCGGCAGGAGCATCCCGATCAGGACCGAGATGACCGCGATCACCACCAACAGCTCGATCAGCGTGAACCCGCGCCGCGTCGCCCGCATGGCCTGCTCCGGAACGAGGTGAGGGGGACGTGTTACCGCTTCCCGCCGGCCGGCACGGGGAGCCGGAACCGGGCCGTCTCCTCCCGCCCGACCGCCGCGCCGGGGAGGTCGAGCCGGAGGGAGTCGGCCTTGCCCGGCGGCTCGAACAACAACTGCACCGTCAGCTCGGACCCGGGCCCGAGCCCGGTCCCCGGGGCGGCCGGCGGGTCGGCCGGGGCCCACCCCGGGTCGGCCGCCCGGGGCTTCAGCCGCCGCCCGGACGTGTCGGTCAAGACGACCTGGTCGGCCGCCCCGGTCGCCCACCCGGCCAGCTCGACCCGCCCCTCGCGGCCGTCGTTGCGGACCTGGACCGTGAGGACCAGGTATGGCTCCCGGGTCCGCCGCTTGGCCCCGCCCGGGCCGACCAGGTCGGCCGGGCCGACGGCCGCCGACAGGACGGTGATCCGGGCGTTCCCGGCCCGCCACACCGCCCGGTCGGCGTCGACCCGCTCCCCGACCGGCATCGCCACCCCGGTCGCCCGGGCGATGGCCACCGGCCCGGTGAGGCCGGGCTCCTCGTCCGCCCCGCCACCCCACCACGGGTTGAGCCCGAGGAACTCCGGGGCGAAGGCCAGGAGCACCGCGGCCGCGAGGTTCAGGACGGCCGCCCCGGCGGCGACCAGCCGGGCCCGCCCCTCGGCCCCGAGGGCCAGCACCCCGCCGACGAACCCCAGCCCGCACAGCCCCAGCCCGACGGCCCGGCCGAACGGCACGAGCTGGGCGACCGCCATCCCGACCCCGAACAGCGTGGCCGCCCCGAGGGCGGCGGCG
>JAIEQO010000081.1 GCA_019747655.1 Gemmataceae bacterium
GGCGAACGGCGGCCCCCGCCACCGGGCGGCCGCGGCGGCGACCACCGCCTGGAACAGCCGCAGCGGGGACGGCGGCCACTCCGGCTCGCCGCCGTCGCCCCGGCCGTGGAAGGCCGGGTCCAGGAAGGTGACCGAGACGCAGAAGGACGAACCCATGACGGGCCTCCGCGGGTGGGTTCTACCGGGCTACCGCCTTGACCTTCGCCGCCGATCCGCCGACCATCTCGACCTCGACCGTGTTGCCGGTTGCGACGACCGCATCGAACGTCGACTCGGCGTCGCCCTTGGCGTACACGGTCGCGTCCGTCGTGCCGACCTCCACGTCCGGCTTGCCGCGGCCGGGTTTGAGCTTGAAGGCTCGGGCGGCGGCGTCCACCTCGCCCACCTTCCCTTTGACCTTCTCGGCCGCCGCACCGGTTTCGGCCGCGGCCGCCTTGGTGTCGAAGTCGAACGTCCCGCCGGGTCCGACCGCGAACGCCGTCGCCGCGACCCTTGCGTAGGCCAGGGCCTCGTCGTGGGTCAGGGTCAGGTCCTCGCGGCGGCCGTTGCCGTGAACCAGTTTGAACTCCCCGGGCTGGTCGAGGTCCGGGACGAGGTTGCACCCCTGCCGGAGGTAGGCCGACTGCGGGGCGGTGAGTGCGACAAGCGACAGCCCGAGGATGTACCGGCGGAGGGCCTGGGTGCGGTCGGGCGAGAGGGTGCCGTCGGCCTCCCGGACGGCCAACAGCCGGAGGGCGGCCAGCGACAACGTCGCGTCCCGGCGGACGCCACCGGTGGCTATCACCCCGCCGTGCGAGGCCGACGCCGGGACGTGTACGAACCCCCGCTCGGCGTAGGCGTCGGCCGTCTTCTTGTCGCCGGGTTCGGCCAGCAGCTTGTGCTCGACGTACTCGGTCGCCGGGTTGTACTGGGCCGACCGGCTGAGCCGCCGCACGTCGTACGCCCGGATGGTGGACGCCACCAGCCGGGGCAGCTTCGCCTGATAGCCCTTCTCACCACGGGAATTCCAGGCACCGAATACCAGCGAGGTCGGGGCGATTTTGGCCAGCGATTCGGCGTTCCCTCGGCCGGCCTCCTTGAATGCCGCCTGTACGGCCTCGTTCAGCCCGTGGGAGCAGCGGACGATGGCGTCCCCCGCCCTGTGCCCGGCGTCGAGCAGGTTGACCAGATGCCCGGCCCGGATCAACACCTGCGGGACCAACTCCGAGTACCCGGGCTTTGCGAAGATCGGCTCGATCCGGTTGGCCTGCGAGCCGACGCTGTCCACCAGGCAGACGCTTTTCCCGTCCGGGAACACGTCGATGTTGTACCCGCCGGCGAACTTCGTCTTGTCCTCGGCGGCGGCGAAGGTGGCCGGGAACAGCACCCCGTCCGCCCCCTCGACCGGGGCGAGCGGTTGGCGGATGACCACGGCCGCCGGCCCGAGGTCGTCGAGCCAGGCGTCATACCGGGCGATGTCATTCATCTTCAGCTCCTCGTAACGGGGTGGAATGACCGAGCGCGGCGTACTGACCGCGGTTGACGACACGTCCCCGGTAGCGGCTTCCGGGAAGGGCCTCAACGCCCCCAGCCGCGGCTGCGGCCCCGGCCGCCGGCCCGAGAGGCCGGCCCCAGGTGGCGTAGAAGAACGACTGCCGGTCGGCGGCCAGCCGCGGGCGAAACCGCTGGAGGCCAACCGCCGCCAGCAGCTCGACGGCGGCCGACGACTCGACGGGGATGCCTTGCTCGTTCGGCGAGAAGCCGACATCCAGCGGGTTCCAGGCGGGGCCGGGGTCGAACCCGAACCGACCGGTCAGCATCAGCCGTTGGGTGAACAGGTAGGGGAGGGCACTCGGATCGAGGGTGCGGAGCTGGCCGGCGAGAGCCTCCCGGAGTGCCGTCCAGATTCGCTTCGAGGTTTGCTGCCCGGACCAGAAGTTCCACGGCGGGTTCGCGGTCGCCTGGACGACCCCCTTGTCGGGCCGGACCGTCATCCACGCGTCGAGCGTCATCGCGGTCGTCGAACCACCGTCGAACGTGAACCGCAATGGGGCGATGAGGGCCTTCACCGGGAGCCCGTTATCAAGCTGAAGCACGGCCTCCGGCGGGTCCATGACCAGAACCGCCAGGAGCGTGGGCAAGTCGCCGCCGCAGGCGATCCGGAACTGCCCGCCCTCGAACCAGCCCTCGGCGCCGGCGTCGGGCCAGAGCCGGTCGGCCAGCTCCAAGAGGCCGCAGCAGGCGAAGAACTGGCCCGGGTTCGACGGGTCCACGTCCACCACGATCGTCGGGTCGGGGTCCGTCATGCGTCGTCCCCCACCTCGGCCGACGGGCTCGCGCTGGCCGCGTAGTCGGCCGCCCGCAACAGCGACTCCAGGTACGCCAGCCCCCACCGCCCGTACCGCCGCTGCAACCGGGCGTACCGCCGCGGCACCTCCCGGGCGACCCGCTCGGCGTCGGCCTGCGGCCGCCCCGGGTCGAACGCCTCGTCGGCCGGGAAGTGCGGCCGTCCCCGCCCGTGGTGGGCGGCGATCAGGTGCAACACCAGGTCCGCATACCCCCCGAGGCCGGCGAACCCGTCCCGCCCGGCGGCGTCCAACAGCGACCCGAACTCGTGTCGGTACGTCTCGTCCAGCGCCGCCCGCCGGCCGTTCGCGCCCGACTTCGCCAGCGGTATGTCGCGGTTCGGGTTGCCGAGGATCCGCTGGAACAGCGGCCGCAGTTTGCCCAGGTCGTGCCACTCGGCCGCCCGGATGATCGCCGCCCCCATCCCGTCCGGCAGCAGCAGTTTGCCGACGATGGCCGTCGTGTTCCGAACGACATCGTCGGTGTGCGTCTGCCACCGCACCGGTTTCTTGTTCGACCGCGACCCGTCCCCGTCGCCGCCCTGCGGCGACTCGTACCAGTACCACGTCTTCCCGGCCGCGTCTTCGTCGTCTCCGCCGCCCAACTCGATCTTGCGGATGAGTCGCAGCCCGTCCGGCTCGGCGTCCGTCCACAGCCGGACCCGCCTGGGGCGGCCGTTCGCGTCGAACAGCTCGCCGGCCACGTCGTAGTCGTCCCGGCCGGGGTCGTACTTCTCGTCCCCGGCGAGGATGCCGCCCTTCAGCCCGCCGGCCTTCGGCGACAGCAGGACGGTCAGCCCGGCCAGCTCGTCCTTGCCGGACTCGACCAACTCGCCGAGGGAGGTGACCCGGACGGCGTCATCCTCATCCACCAGCCAGACCGGCGTGTCCTGCGGAGCCTTGAGCTTCTTGAGGTGGTCGAACACACGGTCGGTCCGGTCCCGCAGCAGCTCGTGCGGCTTGAGCGGGTACTCGTCGAGCAGGGTGGCGGCGAACTTCGCCAGCCGCTTCCGCTCGGCCGCCTCCCGAGCTTTACGGTCGTCCTCGGAGTCGAACCGGGGGTTCAGTTCCTCGACCTCCTGCCGCCAGGCGACGTGTGTCTCGGGCGGCTCCCAGCCCGAAACCCCGTGCAGGTAGTCGGCGATCGGCGGCCGGCCGGGGAGCCGGTCGCGGACGGTGGTCAGCGCCCAGGCGTCGAACAGGATGTCGGAGGTCGGCACGCAATCCGGCGGCGGGCTGAACGCCGCCTCCCGCTCGCCGGCCTCGGTAAGCCGCCGCATGAGCCGGCCGAGTTCGTGCGGGCTGGCCTCGCGCCGACCGTCGATCCAGTCGCGCTGCGGGAGTGTCTGCAGGTGAACGAGCGTCATCCGCCGGGCCATCTCGATCGGGTCGTCCTTCTTCTTCGGGTCGGCCGGCGACTCGTAGACGACATCGACCTTCGCCGCCCCGGTGCCCCGGCGGTTCACCCGACCGAGCCGCTGAGCCATGCTTTCGAGGGTGGTCAGGTCGCAGACCAGGTGGTCGGCCGAGATGTCGATCCCGACCTCGCCGGCCGACGTGCAGACCAGGTACACCGTCCCCGTCGGCTTCTCGCCTTTCGAGTCCGGTAGGAACCGGCGGAATACCGGCTTCTCGACCAAGCCGTCCCGCTCCCGGCCGCGGATCGTCCCGGTCAGCCGTTCGACCTGGGCCTTCGGCCCGAGCTTCTTCACCACCGTTTCGATGTCGTCGAGCGTCCGCACGAAGACCAGCACGGCCGGGCCGGCTTCGTCTCCGGCGTACCCGACGGCCAGCTCGCCGACCTTCCCGGCCACGGCCCCCTTCTCGGCCCCGGCGGTGTGGAACGCAATCCCCTTCTTGGCTTTCAGCCGTTGCCAGACCGTCCGAAGTGAGCCCGGTGTGTCCTCCGGAACGATCTCCTGCGGCTCCTTCTCGGCCTCCGTCAGCTCGAACGTGTCGGCCCCGCCCCGCGGGGTGGCGGTCAGGGCGGTGACGTGGAATCGGCCGAACTCCTTACACCGTCCCTGCTCGGCGACGATCGCTTCGAGCAGGTCCTGGAACGGCTGCTCCAGGTGGGCCTCGTCGTGGACGAGCAGCGCGTCCTGGCCGAGCAGCCCGGCGAACAGCGGGCGGGTCTTGAACCCGCACCCGTAGCCGCTGAACAGGAGCCGGCTGCCGACCATGTCGACCGTCCCGACCACCACCGCCGGCCGGGCCGGGTCGGCCGCCCACTCCCGGTTGTCCGCGAACTGCCCCCGCAACGTACTGATCGCCAGCGGCGGTTGCGGCCGGTACGGCACCGCGAACAACGGCAGGGCACACACCGCGTCGAGCCGCCGCTCAACCTCGGGTAGTAGGTGCAGTCGCTCCCGCAGCCCCTCCGCCACCCGGGTCGACTGGTCCACCACCGTCCGCCGGTTGACCACATACACCAGCCGCCGCGGCACCTTCGCCTCGGCCGGGGCCGTCGCCAGGGCCAGCAGCCAGACGGCGATCACGTTCGTCTTGCCCAGACCGGTCGGCAGGGTACAGGATGACGGGAAGTCGCCGGCGACGAACCGCCCGTACAACGCCCGCTGCCACGGGAACGGCGGGTTGCCGGTCAACGCCTCGAACGCGGCGGCGAACTCGGTCTCCGTCATGGGCGACTCCGTCAGGTCACGATCACCACGTCCTTCGCGTCGGCCGCGTCGGTCGGCCGGCCGATCGCCTCGATCCCGGCCGCGCACCTCCCGCAGACCGGGATGAACAACACCTGGTCTTCCGCCAGGTTGATCAAGTCATACAGTCGGGAACGCAAGCGTACAAAGTCGGTTGCCGAGACGCGACACAAAAACACCGAAAGTTGTTTGCGGTAGCCGTAGTCCTCGCACGCCCGGGCCACCCGCCGCAGCCGCTTCGGGTCGGAGATGTCGTAGCAGACGAGGTAGCTGGTCACGACCCACCCCGGAGCCGACGGACGGGGGCGGGCGGGACGCCCGCGGTCCCGGGATTCACCGCACCGTGAACCCGGCGTACCCCGGGACCGACCCGCGGACGTAGGCCGCCAGCATCCGGGCCTGGACCTCCAGCATCCGGGCGTACGACATCTTGTACCCGTACACCGGGTGGGTCACGACCGTCGCCTTGCGGGCCTCGTAGGCCGCGAAGAACGCCTTCCGGCCGGCGTCGGTCAGTTGGCAGGCGTCCCGCCAGACCAGGAAGTCGTCGGGGGTCACCATCTCGTTGTTGATGAGGGTGAGGACCACGCTGTCGGCGATCACCGGCCGGAACTCCTCCATCAGGTCCAGGGCCAGCGACGGCTTCCCGTGGCGGTTCTGGTGGAAGAACCCCTTGTACGGGTCGAACCCGACGGTGCCGACGGCCGAGAAGCAGTCCTTCGCCAGCATCGCGTAGGCGAAGCTGAGCAGGGCGTTGACCGGGTCCCGCGGCGGCCGGCGGTTGCGGGTGGCGAAGTCGAACCCCCGGCCGGGCGGCTGCCGCCGGAGGAACCGGCCGAACTCGCCGAAGTACAGGGCGGCGCCCTGCCCCTCGGTGCCGAGGACCGTGTCCATCGTCTCGGCCCGGTCGAGCCCGGCCAACAGGTCGTGCAGCCCCCGGGCGGCCGGCTCGTCGCTGCCCCGGGCGTCGTCCCCGCGGAGACTCCGCATGAGCAGCGCCCGCTGGTTGGTGAGCTTGGCCCGGACGACCGCCTTGGCCAACAGCAGGCACTCGGCCGGGGCCGCGAACCGGCGGTACTGGGCCTCCCGCAGGCCGACGTTCTTCGGCCCGGCACCGGTCAAGGAGCCGACGAACTTACCCCACCCGGTCAGGTAGGCCACCGGCACCTCGTTCTCGACCAGCGTGTGCAGGGCCTGCGTCGTGACCTGCACGTTGCCGAAGACCACGACCTGCCGGACGGCGTGGATCGGCACCCGGGCGATCTGTTGGCCGTCCTTCTTCACGACCAGGTGCTCGCTGCGGACGCCGACGTGGCTGCCCGGCTCTTGCAGGTACAGCACGGCCCCGTCGTCGGAGGTCGGGATGACCCGGGTGACGGCCTCGGCCGGGGCCGCCGACGCCGGCCGGTTGATCTGGTAGAGCGTCTCGTCCGGCAGGCAGACCGGGGCGAGCGAGCAGCCGAAGCAGCGGTGCCGCAGCTCCGACGGGAGCGGGTCGGGCGGGGCGTCGAGCACCTCCAGCTCCCGCACCCGGGCGACGGCCGCGAGCGTCTTCGCCCGCAAGTCGTCGGTGAACCGGACCTCGACCCGCTCCCGGGTGCCGGCGTAGAACTGGAACCCGCGGGCGACCGGGGCGCCGGTCTGCTCTTCGAGCAGCAGCGCCTGAGCACACAACTGCACGGCGTCGTTGTCCCAGGTGGTCGGCTTGCCGTCCTCGTCCCGCGGGGCCGAGCCGTGCTTGGTCTCGACCGGGTACTGCTCGCCGTTCTTCTGCTCGACCTGGTCGAGCACGCCGACCAGCCCGAGGGCCTCGGACGACACCCGGGCCCCGCGGGTGCGGGTGGCGTCGCCGTCCTTGCGGGGCTTGCCGGCCAGGGCCGGGTCGTCGGCCCGGCGGTGGTCGAACAGCCCGCCCTCGACGTGCTCGTTGGTCGGCATCACGCAGTCGACGTACTGGAGGTAGTACAGCCGCTCGCAGTACGTCACCTGGTTCAGGGCGCGGACCGGGACCGGGTCCGCCGTCGCCGGGGACATCGGGGCGTCTCCTGGGTGGGATGAATGCGCTAGTCCGCCATGCGGAGCTTGCCCGGGGCCGGGTCGATGCTGACCAACAACGGACGGGTGAAGTGCGGGAAGCTGGCCACCGCCTGCCCGGGGGCGAGGTTCGGCAGCCGATCCCACAGGCCGTCGTCGACCCCGCCGATCGTTTGCCGCAGGGTCCGCACCACCTGCGGGTCGGTTAGCTTGTGGAGGATGAAGCTGTTGCAGAGGCCCAACACGGACTTCGGCAGGTGGGCCGGGAGCTGCGTCACGAAGCACAGCCCGAGCCACCGCTTCCTCCCCCTTTTCGCGATCCGGGCGACCTGCTGGAACAGCACCGGCATCCGGTCGATCCGCTCGTCGCTCAGGAACTCGTGGGCCTCCTCGACCACCACCAGCACCCGCGGCGGGCTCTCCGCCCGGCCCTTCTCGAACCGCTCGTAGGCGTCGTCCTGGGCGACCTGGACGCCCCGCAAGAGGTCCGCGATGACCAGGTTGCTCAGCTCCGAATACCCGCTGTCCGACAGGTCCACCACCGACAGCCGGCCGGGCTTCAGCAGGTCCGGGTAATTGATCGGCCGGGGGCCGGCCTCCTCGTCGTAGAACACCCCGAGCCGCTTCAGCCGGGCCAGCCGGCCGAGCACCGCCCGCCACGAGATCGCGTTCCCCGGCGGGTTGGCCGCGTGGACCCGCTTCTTGAGGGCGGCGACCCCGGCCGGGTTCGACAGCTCCCGCGACCACGGCGTCACCGCCAGCTCCTCGCCGTCGTCCTCGTCGGCCTTCTTGCCCCTCCTCCCGCCCCCGCCGCCGGACTCGGCCCGGGCCAGGCACGCCCCGACCACGTCCATCAGCACGCCGAGCGTCAGCCGCGGGTAGCCCCGCTCGAACTCGTCGACCTCCAGGGCCATCCGGTCGTCCTCGGGGCGGCCCTTGCGGGGGAAGACGCCGACCTCCCGCATCACCTCCTTGGCGACGTCGTAGGCCTTCAGGAACCGCTCCTGCTGGGCGTCCGACAGGCTGAGGATCTCCATCACGGCGTATGGCGACAGTTGGGCGAACTGGACGCTGAACGCCCGGCCGTTCGGGGCCGCCGGGTTGGCGGCGTCCCGGCCGACGAGGTGGTACACGGTCATCCGCTCGGGCGAACCCCGGCCGGGGCCAGCCCGCGGTCCGCCAGCGCCGCCACCATCTTCGGCTCCGGGGCCGCCTCGTGCAGGTGGGTGTACTCGCCCTCGACGTCGAGCAGCACCACCGCCATCCCGGCGTCGGTCGCCCGCTTGACCAGCCCGGCCACGGTGTTCGACTTCCCCCCGCCGGTCGTGCCCAGCACCGCCGTGTGCCGGGGGAACACGGCCTTCGCCCCGGACGGCACCCCGACTTCGACGCTCTCGTGCCCGGCCGCCAGACCGAGCCGTACGTCGCCGCCGCACTTCAACACCTTCCCCGACTCGGCCGCGCCGAGGACGAACACCGGGCTGTTCGGGACCGGCCGGAACCGCGGCGGGACCAGCCCGTCGCCGACCTCCTCGCCCAGGACGGTGACCTGCACCCGGCCGTGGTACGGCGGCAGGTAGGTCGCCCCGTGGGTCGAGGCGGCCACCAGCAGCGGCGAGTCGCCCTTCAGCCCGTCCGGCTCGGCGTACGGCCCGGCCGACACCACCCCGAGGTACGACTTGCCGGACCGCCGGCACCGGACGCGGACGAGCGACTGGGCGGGGGCCTTGTGGAGGTTGGCGTTCGGCAGGAGGACCGTGACCGACAGGTCGGTACTCCCGGGCAGGTCGAACATGGTCCGGCCGACGGCCCCGGCGTCGGCCGGGTCGGGCGGCAGCTCCCCGCCGGCGGCTTCGATCTCGGCGGCCAGCTCGGCGGACGCTTCGGTCACGGTCTCGGGCATGGTTCGCTCCTCGAAGCGCGGCCGTCCCGGCCGCTCGGGTGCGGGCGAAAATGCGGGCGGGACGCCCGCGCTCCACCGATTCAAGCCGGCCGGTTGGCCCGCTCGCTGCCGTACCGGAACGCCGGGCCGCACCGGGCGTAGGCGGCGTCGGCCATCTCCTTCAGGCCGCCCCCGCCGTACACCGCCTTGCACGCCTTGTCGGCCAGGTCGATCAGCAGCGGGAACCCGCGGTCGGCCAGCAGCACGCTGTCGGCGATGGCGATCCGGGCGGCCGCCCGGAAGTGGTCCCGGTGGCAGTAGAAGACCTGCGGCGGGGCCAGGGCCGACGCCCGGTAGACGCCGTACAGGACCTGCGACGCGACCTCCTCGTGGAACCGCCGGATCCAGTTCGTCGGGGCCAGCTCGATCCCGTCCCAGACGCCGTCCACCGTCGCCCGGGGGCCGAACTGGACGTCCGCGACGAACGGGGCGATCCGCTCGTCCAGGGTGCCGACGATCAGGTACTCCAAGGGCCGCAGGGCCTGCCCGAGGCTCAGCAGGGTGCGGTCGCCCGGCTCGCTGGCCACGTACACGAACCGCCCGTGGGCGATCAGCTCCCGCAGCACCTTGATCGACTCGATCGCCATGTCCGGGTTCCCGGCCCCGGCCAGCAGTTGGTACGGGGCCGGGCTGCCGTGCCCCATCCGCCACGCCGCCGGCCCGCCCTTGTCCAGCAGCACCCGGGCCTCGGCGTAGCTCATCACCGCCCGCTGGGCGAGTTCGGAAAGCCCGTCCCGGCGGTCCGGCTGGCCGACCCCGGACCGCCGCTGCCGGGTCTCCAACAGGGCCGTCATCAGGTCCCCGGCCGGGTCGGCGTGGGCCTCCCGCAGGTCCTTGCGGTAGAGCTGCGTGGCCCAGCTCTCGTGGCTTCCCTTGTACCCGACCAGGGCCACCCCGATCCGGTACACGGTCAGGGCCAGGGTGTCGTGCGGCTGGCAGAACCCGTCCACGCACGCGACCCCGCCGTTGAACAGCAGCCCGCGGTGGACCCGGGCGACCTCGTCCGGGGTGACGTCGTCGTAGAACCCGGCCTCGGGCGGCGCCCCGGCCGCCTTCCGCAGGGCCGGGAAGACCCGCCGGCGGACGTCCGCCTGGACCGCCGTCTCGAACCGCACCGCCTCCTCGACCTCCCGGGCCAGCCGGGCGTACTCGTGGACGAGGTCGGCCCCCGGCCGCCAGGAGGCGACGTCCAGCACCGCGGCCAGCGGCTCCCCGAACGCCGCCCGGAACTCGTCGGCGGTGGTCCCGTGGGTCGGCCGGGAGACGGGCAGCGTGGTCGTCGGGAGGTCGGGCATCGGAACCCCTCCGGCAGAGATTCCGCCAGATGACCATAATTTCGACGCCCGTTCACCAGAATTTCCGGATTCGCTCGAAAAACGCCTCGGCCGGCGGGTCCGGCCGGAGCACCCGGGCGTAGGCCGCGGCCGGCCCGGGCGGGAAGCCGAACTCGTCC
>JAIEQO010000098.1 GCA_019747655.1 Gemmataceae bacterium
AGGCCGACGCGGACGACACACCGCCGACCCGGCCGGCCCGGGCGGCCGACCCGGACCGGGACGAGGACGAGGACGACGAGCCGGCCGACCGGCCGGGCAAGCGGCGGGCCCGGCCGGGCAAGCCGGCCGCCCCGAAGGGGAAGGGGGCCGAGTGGGGCGGGGGCGACTCGATCCCGCTCGACCGGGCGTCCCAGGGGGACAGCGTGGTCACCTTCGGCCCGGCCGACTGCCCGGTCGCCGTGGTCGGGCGGGAGGTCTGGGACCTGAAGGGGATGAAGCCGCTGACCACCCTGGACGGGGACGGGGGCCTCCGCAACGCGGCCTCGGGCCTGTCGCCGGACGGGAAGTACTTCGCGGCCGTCTCCCACCTCGACGCCGAGGCCGGGACCACCGTCACCGTCTGGGACACCGGGACCGGGGCCAAGGTGAAGGACTTCGAGGGCGGCAAGAAGTCGATCGCCGACCTGGTCGCGTTCCGGGACAACACCACCCTGTTGGTCGGCGGCCGGCACCTGCGGCACGTCGCCGCCTGGGACCTGGCGGCCGAGAAGGCCGGGCCCCGGCTGGCCGTCCCGGACAACCACTTCCAGGCCGACCGGTTCGCCCTCACCCGGGACGGGAAGTACTACGCCTACGTGGGGGGCGACGCCGTGGTGGTGGCGGACGCGGCGACCGGGAAGAAGGCCGTGGCGATGGCCCCGCCCGGGCCGGGCGTCCCGCCGCCGGGTGATCCGCTCCCGCTCCGGTCCGTCCCCGGGTTCGTGTACACCTGGGCCCAGGGACTGGCGTTCTCCCCGGACGGGACCGAGCTGGCCCTGGTGTCCACCCACCCGAGCCACCGGATCGTGGTCTGGAACACCAAGGGGAAGCTCCTGATCGACGCCCCGCTCCCGGTCCAATCCCGGTCGGGTCCCGACAAGTTGCTGCAGTGGCTGCCGAACGGGACCGGGTGGCTGGTCGGCGGGTACATGATCGACCGGGAGACCGGGCGGGTGCTCCTGGTGGCCAAGACGCCGTTCGCGGCCGACGTCAAGCCGCGGCTGGTCGACGACCGGCGGCTGGCCGGGATGTTCGGGGACGACAGCACCCGGGTCCGGTTCGTCACCGTCCCGTGGCAGAAGCTGCGGCGGGCGGCCCAGGCGATGGCGGCCAACGAGCCGGCCCACATCGCCCCCGGGGTGCCGGTGTCGGTCGACGTCCGGCTGGCCGGGACCCGGGGCGGGGTGGACGAGACGTACCGGCTGGTGGCCGGGGCCCTGGTCAAGCGGCTGGCCCGGGACGGGGTCCCGGTGGCGGACGGCCAGGGGACGGTGGTCCGGCTCCGGTTCACCGAGGCGGCCGGGGAGGCCCTGGCGATCTACGAGCGGCAGACCCGGTTCGACTTCCGCGGCCGGGACACCGGGCGGACGGCGACCGACGCCAAGGGGGACGCGGTGGTCGAGCTGTTCGTCCCGGGGTCGGACGAGCCGGTCTGGCGGGCGGCCGTGAAGGCGTTCTCGGCCGGCAGCTACGACGGGGCGATCACCGACGCGACCGTCCGGGCCAGCATGCTGTCCAACCTGGCCTCCCAGCTCGGCGACCTGGACCTGCCGTACTTCATCCCGAAGGCGGCCGACCTGGCGGCCCTGCCGGCGGTCGTGGAGTGACGGGCTCCTGACCGGGGATCGGTTGTGTTTTGTCGCCCCGAAGGGGCGTCCGGGAATAGCCCGGGGTGCCACCCCCGGGCTATTCCCGGACGCCCCTTCGGGGCGACATGTCGTTGGCCGACACCCGGTCCGGCGTCGGCTCCCCGGCCACCCGGCCGTGCCCTACGACCCATCCCGCTCAGCCAAGTAAACCGCTAACCGGTCCCACGCGGCCTCGAACCCCGCGGCGTCGATCTCGTCCTCGCGGCCGATCGGCAGCTCGAACCCCGTCCACAACCCGGGGTTCCGGTCCCACGGCCCGAGCACGATCGGGGTCGATCCGCCGGCCGCGCCGACCAGGGCCGCCAACCCGACCTCGCGGACCACCCGTCCCTGATCGACCTCGACCAACCAGTGCGACACGCGGGGGTACAGGTCGGCGAAATCTGGGTTCGCCTGGCGGCGGGGCCAGAGCATCGCGGCCACCAGGCCGGGGCGGCGTTCCGCCCCGTCGGTCAGGCGTCGGTAGAAGTGCCCGAGCCGGTCCATGCACACCCCGCCACAGCGGACCTACTCCGGCAGCGGCTTGTCCTTCGTCTCGGGGAGGAACGGTAAGACCGCCAGCCCGAGGAGGAAGATCGAGCACATGGCCAGCCCGGCGTACCGGAACGGCACCCCCTCGCCCTCCGACTTGGCGTAAGCGAACACCTCGGTCGTCAAAAGGCTCAGCACCAGCGGGCCGCTGGCCGCCACGAACCGGCCGACGTTGTAGCAGAAGCTCGTCCCGGTCGCCCGCAGCCGGGTCGGGAACAACTCCGGCAGGTAGATCGCGTACCCGCCGAACAAGGCCAGCATGCAGAACCCCATCACCACGTTCATCCAGACGATGTCCGTGCGGGTCTGCATCTGGGTGAACACCAGGGCCACGCTCGCGGCGGCGGCCACGAAGGTGACGGCGAACGCCGGCCGCCGGCCGGCCCGGCTGGCCAGCCACGAGAACGAGGTCATCCCGAAGAACGCCCCGACGTTGATCGCCAGCGACGTGACCCCGGCCCAGATGATCCGCTGGCCCCGGACGTAGGCGTCCCGGTCGGCCTCCGGCAGCACGGCCGCCTCGGCCGCGAACGTCGGCCGGAAGATCGTCTGCTGGAGGTCGACCGCGAAGAACGCGATCCCCCACAGCCCGACCACCCCGACGAACGCCAGGAGCATTCCGAGGACCGCGTGCCGGGTGATCCACCCGCCGCCGAACAGGTCGCCGTAGGAGCCGAGCTTCTTGCCGGTCCCAGTGTCGGCCGCGGCCTTGGCCGCCCGCCACGACGCCGGCTCCTCCAGCCGCCGCTGGATGAAGACGACCAGCACGGCCGGGACGACGCCGATCAGGAACAGCACCCGCCAGGCGCTGACCCCGGCCAGGTGGCCGTGCAGTTCGAGCAGCCCGAGCCCGATGAACAGCAGGGCGGCGGTGCAGTTGCCGACGGCCGAGAACGCCTGCATCAGCCCGAGGGTGAACGGCCTGGCGTTCCCGGGCATGGTCTCGGCCAAGAGGGCGACGGCCGCCGCGAACACCCCGCCCACCCCGAGCCCGGTCAGGAACCGGTACAGGCAGTAGTCCCACGGCCCCTGGGAGAGGGCGGACAGGCCGGTGAAGACCGAGTACAGGAGGATGGTGGCGGTCAGGGTCTTGACCCGGCCGAGCCGGTCGCCGTACATGCCGAACACCAACCCCCCGGTCGCCCACCCAATCAGGAAGATCGAGGTCGACCGCCCGGCCCAGGTGGTGACGGCCGGGTCGGACGGGGGCAGGGCGAGGAGGTCGGCGAGCGATGTCTGCCGGGCCAGGGTGAAGAGCTGCTGGTCCATGCAGTCGGCCATCCAGGCCACGACCGCGACGGCGAACACAAACCACTGGTAGCGGTTCAGGTCCTTCAGGCTGGCCCACCCGGCCCGGCCCGGGGCGGCAGTGGCGGCGGGGTCGGCGACGGCCATGCGGGTACCCAGGCGAGCCGGGGGGGTGAACCCCGGGGGGGAAGGCTTCCGCAAGGTATACCCGGCGAACGGGTTGGCCGCCAGCGTTTCCCGCCAGGGTCGGTCTGACGCTGTTTCTTCCGGTCGAGTCGGGATGGATCGGGGGTGGGGTGGGACACCCGCCCGGAACCAATGAGAGGCCGGCCCTGGGTGTGGGTTGACCGGGTCGGTATGATAGCGTTTTCCCTCCGGAGCCGGCATGGCGACGGCGATCGGGTTCGTGGGTGCGGGCCAGATGGCCACGGCGCTGGCCGCCGGGTGGGCCAAGGCCGGGCTGCTGGACGTTGCCCGGTCGCGGGCGAGCGACCCGTATCCGGCCGCCCGGGCGAAGTTCGAGCAGGCCACGGGGGTGCGGGCGGCGGAGGGGAACGCCGAGGTCGCGGCCGCGGCCGACGTGCTGGTGCTGGCGGTCAAGCCGCAGGTGATGGCCGGCGTGCTGGGGGAGCTGCGGCCGCACCTGGCCGGGCGGCATCTGGTGGTGTCGATCGCCGCCGGGGTGACGCTGGAGGCGCTGGCCGCCGGGCTGGGCAAGGACGTGCGGCTGGTCCGGGTGATGCCGAACACGCCCTGCCTGGTCGGGGCCAGCGCCAGCGGGTACGCGGCCGGGCCGGCGGCGACGGCCGAGGACGTGGCCCTGGTCGGTAAGCTGTTCGGGGCGGTCGGGACGGCGGTGGCGGTGCCGGAGCGGCTGTTGGACGCGGTGACGGGGTTGAGCGGCAGCGGGCCGGCGTTCGTATATGTCATGATCGAGGCTCTGGCCGACGGCGGGGTCCGGGCCGGGCTGCCGCGGGACGTGGCCCAGGTGCTGGCGGCTCAAACCGTACTGGGGTCGGCGAAGATGGTGTTGGAGACCGGCCAGCACCCGGCGGCCCTGAAAGATGCCGTCGCCAGCCCCGGCGGGACGACGATCGCCGGGCTTCACGCCCTGGAGCGGGCCGGCCTGCGGGCGGCTCTGATGGACGCCGTGGCCGCCGCCGCCGACCGGGCCCGGGAGTTGGGATCAAACACTGCCGCACGATAAACGCGGATCAAGACGGCCGATCAGAGCCGATGAATGGAATGATTCTGGTCTGATCGGGTTTCTGCTTCGGCGTCGATCGTGCGGCTCTTTCTGCGGTCCCCGGTTCCCCACATGACCGACGAACTCGTCCTGATCCTCGACTTCGGGTCCCAGTTCGGGCAGCTCATCGCCCGCCGGGTGCGGGAGCTGAACGTCTTCTGCCAGGTCGTCCGGCATGACATCAGCGCCGACCGCGTCCGCGAGCTGAACCCGAAGGGCGTCATCCTCTCGGGCGGCCCGGCCAGCGTGTACGAGCCGAACGCCCCGCACCCCGACCCCCGGCTGTTCGACCTCGACATCCCCGTCCTCTGCATCTGCTACGGGATGCAGCTCGCCTGCCGGGCGCTCGGCGGGTCGGTCGGCGGCGGGTCGCACACCCGCGAGTACGGCCGGGCCACCCTGACCGTCACCGACCCGGACGTTCTGTTCCGCGGCGTCCCGGCCGAGTCGACCGTCTGGATGAGCCACGGCGACCAGGTCCAGGCCGTCGACGACGGGGCGTTCGCCCCGCTCGCGGCGACGGCGACCTGTCCGGTGGCGGCCGTGAAGCACCGGTCCCGGCCGGTGTTCGGCATCCAGTTCCACCCGGAGGTCGGCCACACCACCCACGGCGGGCTGATCCTGCGGAACTTCCTCCGCGACATCTGTGGCTCCACCGGCTCCTGGAAGATGCAGGCGTTCATCGACTCGGCCGTGGCCGACATCCGTGCCAGGGTCGGCAACCGGCGGGTCATCTGCGGCCTCTCGGGCGGGGTCGATTCGAGCGTCTGTGCGGCCCTGCTGCTGAAGGCCATCGGCCCGCAGGTGGCCTGCATCTACGTCGACAACGGGCTGATGCGGGAGGGCGAGACCGAGGTCGTCAAGCACACCTTCCGGGACTGGTTCAAGGCCGACCTCCATGCCGTCGACGCCCGCGACCGGTTCCTGGCGGCCCTGGCCGGCGTGACCGAACCCCAGGAGAAGCGGCGGGCCATCGGCAAGACCTTCATCGACGTGTTCAAGGCCGAGGCCGCGTCCATCCCGGACGCCCACTTCCTGGCCCAGGGCACCCTCTACCCGGACGTGATCGAGAGCGGCGGCAGCCCGGACGGCCCGGCCGCGACCATCAAGCTCCACCACAACGTCGGCGGGCTGCCGGCCGAACTCGGGTTCGAGCTGATCGAGCCGTTGCGGGACCTGTTCAAGGACGAGGTGCGGAAGCTCGGGGCCGACCTCGGGCTGCCGGACGAGGTCGTCTGGCGGCACCCGTTCCCCGGGCCGGGGCTGGCGGTGCGGTGCCTCGGCGAAGTCACCGAGGCGAAGCTGGCCACCCTCCGGGCGGCCGACCGCATCTTCATCGACGAGCTGCACCGCTCCGGCTGGTACCGCAAGACGGCCCAGGCGTTCGTGGTGTTGCTGCCGGTGCAGTCGGTCGGGGTGATGGGCGACGGCCGGACCTACGAGAACACCGTCGCCCTGCGGTGCGTCCAGACCGACGACTTCATGACCGCCGACTGGTCCCGCCTGCCCGACGACCTGCTCGCCCGGGTGGCCACCGCCATCATCAACCGGGTGCCGGGCGTCAACCGCGTCGTCTACGACATCAGCAGCAAGCCGCCGGCGACGATCGAGTGGGAATAGTGGCTACCCCTCCCCCTTCGTTTTCGTCGTCCGGCCTCCTCGACCAGAACCCGTGATGTGGTCAGTCGTTCCGATCGGTCGGAGGAAGCCGGCTTGCCGACCGGGCGGCCACGGACTGAACCACAACCCGTTGCCCGGACGGATCTTCCGACCACTTCTTCCGTGACCGGGTGCGGCACCGGCCCCGCCTGCCCGCCGACCGTACATCGCCTTCGGCAAGATTACTGTACAAGATAACATATAATAGCCCGGGTGTCAAATCCGCCGGGCCGGATTCTCCGCCCGGCCGCCGGCGGGAGGAAGAGCCCCATGCGCGTCGACATCTGCACGACCGAGGACGCCGACACCCAGGCCGCGCTCCTGGCGGCCCTCGCCGAGGTCGGGGCCACGCCCGACGACCCGGACGCGGCCGAGTTCGTCGGGTTCGGGTCCGGGCTGCACCGGTTCCGGACCCCGGCCGGCGGCGTGCTGACCGTGTACGCCGACGCCTGGGGCGTGGACCTCGAAGGGCCGGACACGCTTGTCAACCGGGTGCTGGCGATCCTGGCCGGGGCGGGGTAGGGCCGGCTGTGCCGGCCGGCCGGCACAGCCGGCCCTACAACAGCCGGGGCGACGACCCGGAGGCGACACCGATGATGGCGGTCCCGACGTTGATCACCGCGGCCCTGTTGGTCGCGGTTGGGGTGGTGGGCTACCTCGGGCAGGACCCCGGGCCGGAGGGGAAGGTCAGCCCGACGGCCCTGATCCCGGCGGCCGTCGGGGCGGTGCTGGCCGTCTGCGGCCTGCTGGCCTTCAACCCGAGGCTCCGCAAGCACGCCATGCACTTCGCCGCGGTGGTCGGCCTGGTCGGGTTCCTCGGCGGGTTCATGCCGATCCAGCGGCAGATCAAGAACACCGGGACGTTCGACCCGCTCAAGCCGTCGGCGATCTCCGGCGAATTGATGATCCTGATCTGTGCCGTCTTCGTCGGGCTGTGCGTGAACTCGTTCATCCAGGCCCGCAAGGCCCGGGAGCGGGCCGCGGCCGGGCAGCCCTCGTAGGGCCGGTCGGTCCGACCAGTACCCCATCGGATCGGCTTCGGTGGCACAGGCATTCCTGCCTGTGCTCCCTTTCGCTGCACAGGCAGGAATGCCTGTGCCACCGAAGCCGGCCTACTTCTCCAACTCGTCCAGCCATTTCGTGATGATGGCGGCGTAGTACACCCCGCTCAGGCTCGACCCCTCGCCGGGGGCGGCGGAGTACCCGCCGTCGGGGTTGCGGTGCCTGGCGACGTAGGCCCGCAGCTTGGCCCGGTCCTTCGGCCGCTCCTTCATCAGGTACAGGGCCCGCATCACCCGGTACGTCGTGTCGAAGTCCGACTCCTTCGCCCCGGCCTTGCCCCACCCGCCGTCCGGCCGCTGGCCGGCCTGGAGGATGTCGTCCAGCTTGGCGGCCCCGGCCAACTGCCGCCGGGGCACCCCGACCCGCAGCGGCATGGCGGCCGCCGACGCCACCTCCCGGGCCAGCCCGTCGTCCGGGTTCTTCGCCGCCGCCGCCCGGTGGTCGTCGGCCGCCGCCAGCCACGCCGTCACGTCGATCGGGCTGTCCTTCGGTCCCCACGCCTCGACCGCCGCGCAGCCCACCCTCATCTCCTCGAACGTCTTGGCGTTGGCCTTCAGGTAGTCGAGCGCCTTGGCGTATTTCTCCTTCGGGACGCCCAGCTCGGCCGCGGCGATCACCCCGATCGCGGTCAGCGGCACGTCCGGCTTGGCCCCGGGCTCGGCGAACCCGCCGGTGGCCGGGTCGTAGCACTTCAGGACGAAGGCCGCGTGCTTCTCCTTGTTCGGCACCGGCTGGCCCAGGAACCCGAGCGACCGGACCCCGCCGCTGGTCGCCCGCAGCCCCGGGGCCTTGTCGGCCGGGGTCCGCCGGAACCCGCCGGCCGGGTCCTCCAGCGACCGGACGAACCGGATCGCCCCGAGCTTGGCGTCGATCGCGTCCTGGATGTCCTGGTTCTGGGCGGACGCGGGAAGCGGGAGCAGGAGGACGAGGACGAGGACGAGCGGGGAAAGGGGTCGCACGGGGCACCTCCGGGTCTCCTGGGACCGCGGCCGTCCCGGCCGCTCTTCGACACGCCGACGAAGAGCGGCCGGGACGGCCGCGGTCCCAGGTTGGATCACGCCTTCGGCCGGAACGCCTTCACCACGGCTTCATTCGTGGTCAGGTACGGCCCGCCGATCAGGTCGACGCAGTACGGCACGGCCGGCATCACCGCCAGCAGGCACTCGCGGATCGCGGCCGGCTTGCCCGGCAGGTTGACGACCAGCGACTTCCCCCGGATGCCGGCCGTCTGCCGGGACAGGATGGCCGTCGGCACGGACCGCAGCGACACCTGCCGCATCAGCTCGCCGAACCCGGGCAGCATCTTCGGGCAGACGGCCGCGGTCGCCTCGGGGGTCACGTCCCGGGGGGCCGGGCCGGTCCCGCCGGTGGTCACGACGAGGCAGCACCCCTCGTCGTCGCACAGCGCCTTCAGGGTCGATTCGATCCGGTCCTGCTCGTCCGGGACGACGCGGGCGACCGGCTCCCACTCGCACGACAGAGCTTCCCGCAGGAAGGCGAGGATGGCCGGGCCGCCCTTGTCCTCGTACTCGCCCCGGCTGGCCCGGTCGGAGACGGTCACGACGCCGATCCGTGCGGCCATAGGAGTCAGGGGTCAGGAGTCAGGGGTCAGCGGCAGACGCGCCCGGCGCGTGTCGTCGCCACACCGGCCGATTATACTGGCAACCCGGGGCCGCCATCGACGGTCTTTCTGACTCCTGTCCCCTGACCCCTGACCCCTGATGCGAACCTGGACCTTCCAATCGGCCGGCAACCTCCTGTTCGGCCGGAATGCCGTGGACCAGCTCCCGGACGTGGCCGCCGGGCTCGGGGCCAAGCGGGTGTTCGTGGTGGCCGACGCGATCCTGGAGCGGGCCGGGGTGCTGAGCCGGGTGGCCGCCCCGCTGACGGCCGCCGGGATCGCCCTGGACGTGTTCCACGTCCCGACCCCCGAGCCGGCCGTCGAGGTGGTCCGGGAGGGCGTGACGGCGGCCCGGGCGTTCCGGCCGGACGCCGTCCTCGGCCTCGGCGGCGGCAGCAACATGGACACGGCCAAGCTGGTCGCCCTGGTGCTGGCCCACGGCGGCGACCCGCTCGACTACACCGGCGACTGCCGGGTGCCGGGGCCGGTGACGCCGCTCATCTGCGTGCCGACCACGGCCGGCACGGGCTCCGAGGTCTCGGCGGCGGCCGTGTTCACCGACACGGCCAAGCAGATCAAAGTGTCGTGCCTCAGCCCGTTCCTGCGGCCGGACGCGGCGGTGGTGGACCCGTTCTTGACGGTGTCGTGCCCGCCGAAGGTGACGGCCGAGAGCGGCATCGACGCCCTGACCCACGCCATTGAGGCGTACACGGCCGTGGACAACGACGCCTTCCCGCTCCCGTCCGGCGAGAAGACCGTCTACCAGGGGAAGAACCCGTTGGCCGACGCGATGGCGGTGCAGTGCATCACCCTCGTCGGGCGGTTCCTGCGGCGGGCGGTGAAGAACGGCGAGGACCTGGATGCGCGGGACGGGATGGCCCTGGCGGCGACGCTCGGAGGGATGGCCTTCTCGAACGCCGGCGTCGCCCTAGTGCACGCGATGGAGTACCCGGTCGGCGGGGCCGTCCACGTCTCTCACGGGGCCGGGAACGGGCTGCTCTTGCCGTATGTCATGGAGTTCAACCGCTCGACCCGGGAGGAGGAGTTCTTCAAGCTCGGCATCCTACTCAGCGAGCGGGCCAAGTTCGAGGACGCCGTCGAGGTCGTGAAGCAATTACGGCAGGACATCGGCATCCCGCTCCGGCTGCGGGAGATCGGCGTGACCGAGGACATGCTGCCGGGGTTCGCGGCCAAGGCGTTCGCCATCAAGCGGCTGATGCGGGTGAACCCGCGGATGCCGCAGAGCGAGGAGGAGATTCTGGACATCTACCGGGCGGCGTATTGACCGGGCGAGCGGGGGGGGGGGGCCCCCCGCAAGATGGGGGGGTAAAGGGGGCCCCCCCCCCCCCGCCGCACAACCCGGAAAAACGGAAGGGGGGCCCC